>NZ_JAMOKT010000080.1:0-25839 GCF_023656795.1 Parabacteroides caeci | reverse complement strand
GACTTGGCTGGTTCAGGCTCTCGCCCATTGACCAATATTCCTCACTGCTGCCTCCCGTAGGAGTCTGGTCCGTGTCTCAGTACCAGTGTGGGGGACCTTCCTCTCAGAACCCCTATCCATCGTGGACTTGGTGAGCCGTTACCTCACCAACTATCTAATGGAACGCATGCCCATCTATCAGCGATAAATCTTTAACAAATATTTCCATGTGGAACCCCTGTTTTATGCGGTATTAGTCCGACTTTCGCCGGGTTATTCCCCTCTGATAGGTAGGTTGCATACGCGTTACTCACCCGTGCGCCGGTCGCCACCAATGTATTGCTACACCGTGCTGCCCCTCGACTTGCATGTGTTAAGCCTGTCGCTAGCGTTCATCCTGAGCCAGGATCAAACTCTTCGTTGTTTAAATTGTTATATCTCTATGCTCAGAATTCGTATTTTATTTCAAGTTATTGACGGTATTAATTATAATACTTGTACTACTTGTTGATATGTAAATCTTTCAAAGAACTCTTGTTGTTACACTCGCTTTATTTTAGCGAACGTGGATGCAAAGATAAGAACTTTTATTTCATACTTCCAAATGTTTTAGGAAGTTTTTTCTAAAAGTTTTTTTCATCATGTTTTGCAGTGCCGTTCTCTCTCGAATGCGGATGCAAAAGTAGTGCTTTACAACATACACTCCAAACTTTTATGAGATTATTTTTTCAACTAAATCGTTACTGACAGACTATAATTCTGAACGACTGATCGTTACAGGCATAAAAAAAATTACAACAATCCACTTCACGGTTTCGCATCTATTATTATTACTTATATAATGTACGCGAGAAATACAATCCCTAACAGCCAGGTCGGTATAAAAAAAACAAAAGCCCCGTATCCTTCTGGATATGGAGCTTTGTTTACCTCTTTGGTTTTACCCGAGGTCAACCTAAATACGATTTGAGGAGCTTGCTACGTGTTCCTTGTCTTAATCTTCTGATTGCTTTTTCCTTGATCTGGCGGACGCGCTCTCTAGTGAGGCCAAATTTGTCGCCAATCTCTTCCAATGTCATTTCCTGACAGCCTATACCGAAAAACATTTTGATTATCTCACATTCTCTTTCGGTTAGTGTAGCAAGTGCTCGATCAATTTCTTTTGCCAATGACTCGTTCATCAACGATCGGTCAGCGATAGGAGCGTCGTCGTTCACAAGCACATCCAAAAGACTGTTATCTTCGCCTTCTACGAACGGTGCATCCACAGAGATATGTCTTCCGGACACCTTTAGAGTATCTGAAATCTTATCTACAGGAATATCCAGTTCATCTGCCAGTTCTTCGGGAGAAGGTCTACGCTCATTTTCCTGTTCGAATTTAGAGAAGGCTTTGCTGATCTTATTCAGCGAACCAACCTGATTCAACGGAAGACGAACAATTCTAGACTGCTCTGCCAAAGCCTGCAAAATAGACTGACGAATCCACCATACAGCATAAGAAATGAACTTAAACCCTCTGGTTTCATCAAATTTCTCAGCCGCTTTAATCAATCCCAGGTTACCTTCGTTAATAAGGTCAGGTAAACTTAATCCCTGGTTTTGATATTGCTTAGCTACAGAAACGACGAAACGCAGGTTAGCTCTGGTTAATTTCTCCAATGCTCTCCGGTCGCCTCTTTTAATTGCCTGTGCCAATTCTACTTCCTCTTCTACTGTAATAAGATCTTCACGGCCTATTTCCTGAAGATACTTATCAAGCGAAGCACTTTCGCGATTGGTAATGGACTTTGTGATCTTTAACTGTCTCATCCAATGTTTTTAATTGAGAAATATCAGGGTGCAAAGATAATATTATTTTTATTGACAAAATTGGTCGAGTGCACCCTACACCCGACCAATTATAAACCTTTAACAATCTTCCCGCCAAATAAGACGAATATAACTTTATTTTATTATTCGGCTAGATCAATAGCATATACTTTTGTACGTCCGTTCGGATAAAAACCTTTTACAACGATGTAACGATCATCTGCATTACCTTTCAAGACCTTGTCTACCAACTTTTCGAGTTGTTCGGGTGTAGAGATCTTCTGGTCATTGACAATCATGATAACGAAGCCTTTCTGGATTCCGGCATCTTTCAATTTGCCTTTCAACAATCCTGTTACTTCAATACCGTAGCTTACACCAAGTTCGCGTTTTTGTTTATCCGTCAACGCTTTAAAAGCGGCTCCAAGAACATCTGCACTGCTGTCACCTGCGCTCTTCACAACAGATGTGCTTCCTTGTGCATTACGAAGTTCCACAGTAAATTTCTTATTGCTTCCATTACGATCTACAGTAATTTCCACTTTATCTCCGGGACGATATTTGCTGATTTGTTCCTGCAAAGCATTAGCATTCTTTACTTTCGCACCATTTACAGCAATAATCACGTCACCTTTTTCGATACCGGCTTCTTTAGCTGAACTTCTTTCTGCGAAATCTGACACGCAAGCCCCTTCAGAGACCTTTATTTTCGACTTCAGTTCAGTCAACTCTTCTTTCAACTTACTATCCAGGTTCGGATAACTCAACTGATCAGCAATATCACCTACACTCATCATCAAGACTCCAAGGATTGCACGCTGTACAGTACCATACTGTTTCAAGTCGCTTGCCACCTTACCTGCAATACTGATAGGAACAGCAAATGAATATCCGGCAAAGTTTCCTGTTTCAGAATAGATAGCCGTGTTGATACCAATCAGTTCACCTTTTGTATTCACCAAAGCCCCCCCACTATTACCTGGGTTTACGGCAGCATCCGTCTGGATAAATGATTCGATTTTACTTCTGTCACCTCCCATAGAGATTCCACGGCCTTTGGCACTAACGATACCGGCAGTAACTGTCGATGTCAGGTTGAACGGGTTACCAACAGCCAGCACCCACTCTCCTACCTTCAATTTTTCAGAATCACCGAACGGAATAGTCGGAAGATCTTTTGCATCTACTTTTATCAATGCAATATCTGTCGTAGGATCCGTTCCGATCAGTTTAGCCGAAAACTTACGGTTATCATTCAATGTCACTTCCAATTCATCCGCCCCGTCAATCACATGGTTATTTGTGATAATATATCCATCTGTGGAAATAATAACACCTGAACCAGATCCGACACGAGGCTGCGGTTGCGGACGCTGAAAACCTCCTCCGCCTCTTCCTCCAAATCCGAAGAAGTACTCAAAAGGATCGACATATTGCTGCTGTCCTCTGCCATCATCAGCATACTGCTTGGCATTGGTTGTAGCTTTAATATGCACTACCCCATGCACGGTACTTTCTGCCGCTTGGGTAAAATCGGTATTTTCCGCTGCCACTGCATTCAATCCGGCATATCGAACAGGCTGGTTGAATGTGTTCGTAGAATCGGTGACATAAACCGGCTGTTTCTTATTCATTAAATAAGCACTTGTTCCAACGGCTGCCCCCGTACTAATCGCAGCAACAAGAACGACTCCCAGCACATTTTTCCACATTGTTTTCATACTTTTTCTATTTTATCAAACATTTAAATTTAACACTTTTCTTTCGACAAAGAAAGTTCAAAAAACGTGCGATTATTCCATTTGCCTATGATTTTTTATCACTTTTAACGACGAATTATACGGGGTTAACGGCACTTAACAGTACTGTGTATTGCAAAGTACCTTTTTAACAATCATCCGCCTGTCAAATGGTCATGCTTTCAGTAATATAACAGCAGAAACGGCAGAATGTTCATATCAGTTGACAGATGACAGGTGACAATTGGCAGGTAAAAAAGGGGCATCCTTTGCTTATTAAGTAGTTCTTAACCTACTTATTAAGTAACTCTTCGCTTACTCGATAAGTAGCCTACCCTGCTACTTACTAAGTAAGCCGGCGTCTACTTAGTAAGTAACTCAAAAGCAACCCGAAAGACAACCCGTTCCTGTCTTTCCTCAAAATTGTCAATTATCAACCGCCAACTGTCAACTAAAATAGTTATCTTTGTCGCATTGCAGCCTGTCGGTCTGTCGCTCATCTTCGGATGTGAGGAAAGTCCGGGCAACAAAGAGCACCATACTTCTTAACGGGAAGTTGTCCGCAAGGGCAAAGTAGTGTAACAGAAAATAACCGCCGGACTCGTCCGGTAAGGGTGAAAAGGTGAGGTAAGAGCTCACCGGGTCCTGTAGCAATACGGGATGCCGTACGCCTTATGGGTTGTAAGGTCATGTATACCGGCGTATGTAGGATTGCTCGTCCGATGCCGGGGGGTAGACCGCTAAAGCTTGCCGGTGACGGTAAGACAAGATAAATGGCAGACACTCCAACTTCGGTTGAAGCACAGGACCCGGCTTACAGGCAGGCTGCATTTTTTTATTCATCCGGCAAACACCTTTTGCCCCTACAAATCACAGCATGAAGAAGAAGACGGATAAAAAGACTGCTGATAAAAAGCCGCTGATAGAACGGATCAACGCCTTGCTGACAAGAACCATTCGTTTTGTAACTTACGACATCTGGAGAATTACAGAAAATGAAGTAAGCGGCCTGAAAGAACGTTATATCAACACGATCAAAACAGTCATACTTGCCGTACGCGGTTTCAACAGCGAGAATCTGCAAACAAAGGCATCCGCACTTACTTACAGCACCTTTCTGGCTATTGTCCCCTTATTGGCAGTATTGGTCGGCATCGCCAAAGGTTTCGGCTTTCAGGCTACTGTCCGGAAAGAACTGCTCTATTATTTCCCCGGACATAAGAACGAACTTAATAAAGCATTCCAGTACGTAGAGAATTATCTGGCACAGGCACAAGGCGGCGTCATCATCGGGATCGGTCTTGTCCTGTTGTTCTATACGGTCATCAACCTGATCTCCTCCATCGAAGATACCTTCAACGATATATGGCAAATAAAAAAGTCACGTCCATGGTACAGGAAAATATCAGACTATCTGGCGCTCTTCCTTATATTGCCAATACTGATGACTGCCTCCAGCGGGCTTTCTATCTTTGCCTCCACCCTGCAAAATTCATTTCTGAGCAATTACCTTTTTTTCACGCCACTGGTCGAACTTGCCCTGAATGTCGTACCTTATATTATTACCATAATGGCTTTTACAGGTCTTTATGTATCATTACCTAACACAAAAGTCAGGTTCATCAACGGCCTGATGGCAGGTATAATTGCCGGTTGCGCCTTTCAGTTCTTCCAATTTATTTATATCAGCGGACAGATCTGGGTTAGTAAATACAATGCTATCTATGGTAGTTTTGCCGCCTTACCTTTATTATTACTATGGTTACAATTATCCTGGCTGATCTGCCTTTTCGGGGCTGAATTATCTTATGCTTCACAAAACGTAAAGAAGTTCAGCTTTGAACGTGACAGCAAGAACATCAGCCGCAGATACAAGGATTTTCTTACGCTGCTTATATCTTCCCTTATCATAAAAAGGTTTGTCAAAGGAGAGAAACCCTATACGGCAGATGAACTGTCGGATGCCTACCGTATCCCCATCCGCCTCACGACAGACATACTTTATCTGCTTACCGAGCTGGGAATCATTATAGAGGTAAATTATGGAGATGATGAACGTGTCGCCTATTATCAGCCGGCCATCGACATAAACCAAATAACGGTAGGCTATCTGTTTGCCAAAATGGATGAATATGGTTCTGAAAATTTCAAGATAGACACTTCCAAACTTTTTACCAAAGAATGGCATGCCTTGCTGAAAACCCGGGAAGATATGATTAAAGCAAACGATAATATCTTACTCAAAGATTTATGAACACCTCAGACCTGACGCACGGCCCGGTTTGGAAAGTGATCGTACGCTTTGCTTTACCATTACTTATCGGAAACTTATTGCAGCAACTCTATAATATTACCGACAGTATTATCGTCGGACAATTTTTAGGGAAAGAAGCATTAGCTGCCGTTTCCGCCTCTTTCTTTATATATTACTTTATTATATCACTCGTTATCGGTGTCGGAAGTGGAACTTCCGTAGTCGTTTCGCAATTTTTCGGAGCCAAACAATATGACAAAGTGCAACGTGCTTTCTCCTCCTTTTTCATTTTTATGCTGGTAGCAGGCATTGCCCTTTCAATTGCCGGAATCATATTCGCCGAACCTATCTTCCGCCTGACCAACACACCGGAGGAAGTCATACCCGATGCCGTCGCTTATTTCAGGATTTACATAGGAGGAACATTCCTGTTCGTCACATTCAATAGTATTATTTCCATATTAAGAGGCGTGGGGGAATCCGTACGCCCTATGATCTTTATTTTCATCACCACCGTATTGAATATCGTCCTCGATTTACTATTTATCGTTGGCTTCGGCTGGGGAATCGAAGGAGCGGCACGCGCAACCGTCATAGCGCAGGGAATCGGAATGTGTGTAGCTTTAGGTTATGTAAACAACACCCACCCGCTCCTATCCATCAAAAAACAAGATTTACTGTTCGACATGAAGCTATTCAAAGAAGGATTGAAAATAGGACTCCCCACCAGCGTACAACAATGCGCGATCGCTTTGGGACTGATTGCTCTTCTAGGAATAGTGAACGGCTTCGGCACCGATACCCTGACCGCTTACGGTGCCGCCGGGAAAATCGACACGATCATTACACAAGCTGTCCTGACACTATCCGGCGCACTGGCTGCATTCTGCGGACAAAACATCGGAGCCGGCCGCTTCGACCGTGTATGCAAAGGACTACGGTTCACCATGCTGGTCAATGTCATATTCAGCGTGGTCACCTTCACAGCTATTTACTTCTTCGGGGAGGAAATGATGCGCGCCTTCACCAACGACCAGGCAGTAATTGCGATCGGAAAAGAATATTTACTGATCATCGGGGGATTCTTCATTGTGCACGGAGCTTTGAATATCTACAATGGTGCACTTCGGGGAGCCGGAGACACGATTTTCACAATGGTGACCAGCCTGCTTTGCCTGTGGCTAATCCGCATTCCGCTGGCTTACCAGCTAAGTACCTGGTACGGCCGCCAGGGAATATGGTGGGCTATCGGGATCAGTATCGGCATAGGATTGGTTATTACGTACATATATTATAAGACAGATATCTGGAAGAAAAGATGTGTTGTAAAATAAACGACAGAACGCTTCGGGATAAATGCCCGGTCGCTCTGCCGTTATTTCTTTACTAAAAGAGGAAATCTTTCATTTGAACTGCATCATTTTGCTGATGTATTTACCGACGATATCAAATTCCAGATTTACTACAGTTCCTTTTTCGATCCGGCAGAAGTTTGTATTATCGTGTGTGTAAGGGATGATAGCCACCTCGAAACTATTCTGCTGAGAGTTGCAGACAGTCAGGCTGACACCATTTACACAAACAGATCCCTTTTCCACGGTCATATATCCCTGCTGCGCCATCGCCTTGTCGAAAGTATATTCAAATGTATAATACCAGCTTCCGTCCGCTTCGCGTACATTCGTACAAACAGCCGTCTGATCCACATGTCCCTGAACGATATGTCCGTCCAGACGACCGTTCATCATCATGCTTCGTTCAAGATTTACCAGATCACCGACTTTCAGCAGTCCCAGATTGGAACGGTCCAGCGTTTCCTGGATAGCTGTCACCGTATAAGTTTCGTCGGTCAGGTTCACCACTGTCAGACAAACGCCGTTATGTGCCACACTCTGATCGATTTTCAGCTCATTTACAAATGAACACTTCATCGTGATATGCAGGTTTCCCTGATCTGCATTCAACGCAACTACCTGAGCAGCTTCTTCTACAATTCCTGAGAACATAGTATTGTGTTGTTTAAATTAATATTATCAGGTTCAAAGATACGAAAAAACACTATATTTGTCGTTAGTAACTTAATCTATAAAAATTATGGACGCACAAAAAGTGGATATGTTCCTCATGACAAACAGTAGCAAACTACCTGCCAGTCATATACCTATCATCAGGGATCGTCTGTTGGACATGGACGAATCCAAGCTGATTTATTTACAAACCTGCGATTTCAAAGACCCGACTATCATACTTATTATTTCCGTTTTCCTCGGTTCATTGGGTATCGACCGTTTTCTGATCGGCGATGTAGCCTTGGGTGTCGGCAAACTGGTCACTTTAGGCGGTTGCGGGATCTGGATGATTATCGACTGGTTTCTGATCATGGATGCGACGAAAAAGAAGAATCTGGAACAGTTGCAGAATATATTAATGTTCTAATCCCTGCTACTTGTGGGAAAGAGAAATAAATATGCATATCTTGCTGTAGCCATTATAGCGGGATATGCATTATTATCATTTCCCTGCATTTTCCACACAATGACAGGATATCCGTGTCCGGCCTGCGGAACGCGTTGTGCAATTCATGCCCTACTGAACGGAGATATAGGCGATTCAATCCTCATCAATCCTTATGGATTACTCTTTGTTTTGCTGGTTGTCTTCTTTATTACAGGTATCGTTTTTGACTTCGTACGAAAAAGGCATACGTTCCGGGATTGGCTGAAAAAAGCGGAGCGCAAGCTGGCAAATAAGTATATTCTTACATTCATTATTCTATTAACAATACTGAACTGGATATGGAATATCCACAAAAGATTGTAAAAGAACCAGGAAATACTTATATTTACACATTATAAATCTACTGACTAAAAATATGGAAGCTGATAAAGTCGATAAATTCCTTCTGGCTAATGAGAGTAAATTTCCGGATTACGAAATTCCCATCCATAAGCTGCTCAATCTCCCCCCGGAGAAAGAGACTCTTTTAGAAGACACCCATTTCAGAAGTCCGGGAAAAATACTACTTCTCTCCATTTTCCTCGGTGTGACCGGTTTGGACCGTTTCCTGATCGGGAACATAGGCAAAGGCTTTGGCAAACTTCTTACCGGCGGCGGCCTCGGAATATGGTATATTGTCGATTGGTTCCTGATCACCGGGGCGACCAAGCGATACAATATGAATAAGTTGATGACGATCCTATCATAAGTCAACCCAATATTTTGTATATTGCCACTGTATTAATATTAATAAAAACAATTATATATGGAAACTACACAAGATCCGATAGACCGGCTTTCTCAATCAATGATGGACCATTCGATATGCCGCAGAGCAATATTAATATATACGCTACTGACCGGGTACTCGCTTTTCGACTCTATCCAGACTAAAAAGAATTATACGAAATGCAACATCACGTATAAAGACGCAGAGTTCATCTCTGACCGGTTCGGAGAAATAACAGGTATAGATATTGCTCCTGAAAAATTTCTGCACGATAAAAACCAGCTGGCCGACGAATTGCTTGACGATTATCAGGAATATCAGTCTTTACTGGCAAACTACGACGAGAATACGCGCTCCATGGTTATAGCGTTTTACCAGTTTTTGTTTTATTATCGCAAATTGCCTCATGAAGTAATCCTGACTTTAGAAATTGCTTTGTCTGCATTTCTGAAATATGTATCCGGAAATATAAATAAAAAGGAATTAAAAAAACAGATTATCGACTTCGATATTCTCAATCAAAAAACTATCAAAGTAGACTCTATGTATGTACGTCACAATTTCGTCTGCATGGAAAAAGACTTCAATGACATCTGCCTCAAGAAAGCAAACAGGATACTGAAACAGGCAGGCGAAGCCCCACTGAGCAAGTATACAATAGATGTCAGCATATAAGACATTACCGTAAAAAAATAGAGGTAAAGCCTAAGCCTTACCTCTATTATATAAAGATATGATCTCTCTATCTTATTTTGCCTGTTCCAACTGCAATGTCTTAGTCGGTTCGTCGCAAACTTCTGTCGGACCGAAGTACTGGATCGGACCCGGATAAACGTAACTGGTAGTCAATGCCCATTCGTCGCGGTTAGCAGCGAATTTCTTGAAAGGAGCACCATCCAGTTTAACCAACGCTTTCTGGATAACCGGCTTCATTTCGCCATGACGTTTTTCCATGTTCATCATCATTGTTACAGGGATACCACCGGCAATCCACTTTTCAGCAGGAGCAGTCGTATTACGTACAGATGACATATAACCGGTCTTACCTGCTGCGATCAGGCAAGAAGCTGTGTAACCTAATGAATAGCAATAGTCTGCATCGTAGTTAGACGGAGCAGCGCAACGTCCTTCATAACCGAAGAAGTGGTGCAATGCAGAGAATTTACCGTTGTATTTACCGGCTTTCTTCCATTCGTCCAATTTCTTGCCAACCATTTCAGACAGCAATTTTTCTGTTTCGATCAGAGAAACCTGAACGTTTCCGTGCGGGTCGCGGTCCAAAGACAACTGACGGGCAACGCCTTCCGGAAGAGAAGCATACAGGTCAGAGTTTTCTTTAGTCAGCTTGCTGATGATATAAGCACGCTGTTCGCTCTTCTTGATCATCTTGAATTCAGCATCGTGTTTAGCCAGGAAGTCGTTCAGTTCGGCGATCAGACGTTTCATAGCCGGAACGAATTCGATCAGACCTTCGGGGATCAGTACGGTACCGAAGTTTTGACCGTTTTCTGCACGTTTTGCAACGATTTCAGCAACATAAGTCACGATATCGTCCAAAGACATATTTTTAGCTTCCACTTCTTCTGAAACGATAGCGATGTTCGGCTGAGTCTGCAAAGCACATTCCAGTGCGATGTGAGATGCTGAACGGCCCATCAGTTTGATGAAGTGCCAGTATTTCTGAGCTGAGTTACAGTCACGTTGAATGTTACCGATAACTTCCGAGTAAACTTTACAAGCCGTATCGAAACCGAAAGAAGTTTCAATCTGTTCGTTCTTCAGGTCACCATCGATAGTCTTCGGACAACCGATAACCTGTACACCAGCGTTGATAGCTTTGTAATATTCAGCCAGTACGCAAGCATTTGTATTAGAGTCGTCACCACCGATAATAACAAGTGCCTTGATGTCCAGTTCTTTCAGGATTTCCAGACCCTTGTCGAACTGTTCTTTTGTTTCCAGTTTAGTACGACCTGAACCGATCATATCGAAACCGCCTGTATTACGATATTCGTCGATAATATCAGCAGTCAGTTCCATATATTTGTGATCGATCAGACCACCGGGACCCAGGATAAAGCCATACAGGCGGGAATCCTTGTTTGTAGCCTTCACACCGTCAAAGATACCGGCAATCACATTATGACCACCAGGAGCCTGACCACCGGAAAGGATTACACCTACATTGATAGCAGGCATTTCTTTCTTTTCGTTGCTCTTTTCAAAAGTAACGATCGGCATTCCGTACGTGTTAGGGAATAATTTCTTGATGTCTTCCTGATCGGCTACTGATTCTGTGTATTCACCATCTACGGCTTTTACAGCACCTTTCAATGCAGCGGGTACCTTAGGTTGGTAAGCTGCTCTTGCAATTTGTAATGCGCTCTTTGTCATTTCTTAATCTGATTTATATAGATATTATCTGATTCTTATCTAAAGCGGTGCAAATATAGAAATATTTCTCCAATCATGAAAGATAAGAATAACCGATTAGATCTTTATTCCGCATTTTTCTTCAGCCACTCGAGTCTGCGCATATCAGGCAGGTGCTTTACTTCAAAGTGTTCAAACTTCGCATTGAAGCCGTTCCCGTCGGGGCAGGCAGCCATAAAACCGACCTTTACCGGAATATTATCCTGCAACCAGGCGTTACGCATCATCGTGTATGTTTTATCGTCGAACGAATAGAATATTTCTACCGCATCCAGGCGTCTGACTGCTTTGATCCAGATATACGGAACAGGCTTATCCAGCGAGATCACACTCCAGTCGCTCGTTTTATGGGTAACGACAGTACTTAGATTGAATTTACCGTCTACAAACTCGATACCCGCCTTGATATAATTCTCATGGTCGATACGGAGCATCAGTCCGGCCTGGTCGAAACGCGCTTTATACTCGCCTGTCACCTTCACTTTTACTTCAAACTCGCCACCATAAGTGGCATAATAAAAAGGAGCGTCATCGACCGTAAACCCATAATGGGAGATACGCCAGTAATCGCTTTGCGGAGTGACAAACATGGATAATGCCTTATCATTTATCTCCCACTTTGCCGGTTCATTGAACCATTGCATCTTTTCCAACGTCTGTGCAGACGTCATTTGTATCGACAGGAAAGCCAGTGCTCCCAAAATCATTTTCTTCATTATTTTCTTCAATTATAAATTGGTCGGATTATATAAGTCAGTCCTTATTATTGCCTGCTCTAGCTATTTAAGACCACTTGATAAATGTCTCATGCAAAGATATTGAGATTTATTGAAAAACCGCCTAGAAATCTTTCAATATCCCCATCATGGCAGTTCTCCGTTTATACGCCTGACGGAAAACATCCACAAGGAGGCGGACTTCCTGCTCTCCTCCTTTCAGCTTCAGCATTTCTTTCAGTGCTTTTGCCACGTATTCATAATGCGATCGGTCTGTATTCTTTTCGGCATAAACCTGAACATGTGAACTAAAACGCTCCAACAAATCTTCCGGTTCTCCCATATCCACTGCCGGACGGTGAGGATAGAAAACACCTTTCCACTTCCTGACAATAATCCGTATCAAGGCTCTCTGTATTCCGATCAGGAATAAATTGTTGTTTCAAAGCATTCCTGAAATCAACATGATGAACAGCGTATTCCGATAAAAACGACATCAATTGCTTCTTGTCTGCGATAGCAAGTATCTCGTCGATTTCAGCCTTGACTGTCTCAGAAGAAAAGCCACTGCTCTTACTCTCCGTCTCTTCTGCCTGGATAAAATATTTTTCCGTCTTTTTCCTTTCTCTGATCGCTAACAATGTGGCAACCACATGCTTGCACATATCTCCTTCATAAGGACAATCACAGATATAATCCATGACCTTATCATCTTCAAGGGTTACTTCCACTGTATAATCCTCAGTACCCAGAACAGTTGCAACCCATTCCTCGGGAGAATCTTCTTCCAGATTTCTCACTGCTCCCTGCCTATAATAAGATATACCGCGCTCCCATATCTGAGGAAGCGCATAATTTTCAAAATTCGATAGTGTTATCATGATGCTCGTTTTGCAAGAATACAAAAATACATGATTCCTGGAAGAAACGGTAATGTTATTATGCAAAGTTACGCATAAAAAGTGGAATATGGAAAAGCTGGGTAAAGATATTGATAGGTAGGCGTTTTAGGCAATATCCTCAAAAAGCATGAAGGCGATAAAAGCCATTTTTCAGTCAGGTTAGGACTTCACTACGTTACTTGTCCGTAACCATGCAGAAAATGGGCCGCCCGACTGCTTGCAGAATGACGAAGATAGCTATTTTATAGTGAGTTACCGACATCTCACGCAAAAATAATTTGCCTCAGACAAAGATTGCACCGTTCCTCCGTGTTTTGCGTACCGACGAAGGATTCTTCACCGACTAATTTTGAACCTAAAAAAATTAAGGACGATGAAGAGTACATTTTCAGTAATCTACTACCTCAAGCGTCAGGTAGTGAAAAAGGACGGGACAGTACCCGTCATGGGACGCATCACGGTGGACGGCAGCCAGACGCAGTTCAGTTGCAAACTGACCGTCGATCCCAAGCTGTGGGACACCAAAGGCGGACGTGTCACGGGCAGAAGCACGGCGGCACTCGAAACGAACCGTATGCTCGACAAGATGCGGGTGCGCATCAACAGGCACTATCAGGAAATCATGGAGCGTGACAACTTCGTCACGGCGGAAAAGGTGAAGAACGCCTTTCTCGGACTGGAACACCGCTACCACACGCTGATGCAGGTGTTCCAACAGCACAACGAGGACTACGCCAAGCAGGTGGAGGCAGGCATGAAAGCCAAAGGCACGCTCTTGAAGTACAAGACCGTTTACAAGCACCTGCAAGAGTTCCTCACCATCCGCTACCATGTGAAGGACATCGCCCTGAAAGAGCTTACGCCAGCTTTCATCTCCGACTTCGAGATGTTCCTGCGCACGGACAAACACTGCTGCACCAACACCGTGTGGCTGTATGTCTGCCCGCTTCGGACGATGGTGTTTATCGCCATCAACAACGAGTGGCTCACTCGCGACCCGTTCAGGGAGTATGAAATCAAGAAGGAGGAAACGACCCGCAGTTTCCTGACGAAAGACGAAATCCGTCTGCTGATGGAAGGAAAACTAAAAAACGCAAAACAGGAGTTATATCGTGATTTATATCTGTTCTGCGCCTTCACGGGCCTGTCGTTCGCCGATATGCGCAACCTTACGGAAGATAATATCCGCACTTACTTCGACGAACACGAGTGGATAAACATCAACCGCCAGAAAACGGGCGTGGTGTCCAACATCCGCCTGCTCGACATAGCGAAGCGCATCATCGACAAATACCGTGGACTGTGCGGGGACGGCAGAATTTTTCCTGTCCCCCATTATAACACGTGCCTTGCCGGAATCCGTGCCGTCGCCAAACGTTGCGGCATTACCAAGCATATCACATGGCATCAGAGCCGCCACACGGCAGCCACGACGGTCTTCCTTTCCAACGGCGTGCCCATCGAAACGGTCAGTTCCATGCTGGGACACAAGAGTATCAAGACAACGCAGATATACGCGAAAATCACCAAAGAGAAGCTCAACCAAGACATGGAGAATCTTGCCGCAAGGTTGAACAGCATCGAGGAATTTGCAGGTTGCACCATCTAAAACAGAAAAGCCATGAAACGAGACATAATCATCATTGAGGACAAGACGGTCAGCGTAACCGGCAACGAGGTATGGATGACCGCCGGAGAAATCGCCGGACTGTTCCACACGGGTGTTCCGGCAGTAAACGCCGCCATCAGAGCCGTCCGCAAGACGGATGTGCTTAACGACTACGAGGTATGCCGCTACATACAGCTTGAAAACGGTCTGCACGCAGATGTCTATTCGCTTGAAATCATCATTCCCGTCGCCTTCCGGCTGAACACCTACTGCACGCACGTTTTCCGCACATGGCTGGTTGGAAAGGTGCTCTCGAAGGAAAAGCGGCAGACATACGTGATGTTCATACAGAACGGGAAAGCCGGGTACTGCTGAACACGCATACACACCGACAAAAAGGAAACGGACAGCCCGTTGAGGAGTTGTCCGTTTTCTTTCTTACATACCTACCTGTTTATTTAACCGGTTTCCGATAGTTTGTCTCCAGCACTTCGCGCAGTCCCGATTCTGGGTAAAGCACCTTCCCGCCCAACAGGATGAAAGGCAATATGCGGTTATTCCTGTATTCCTGCAAGGTACGGCGGCTCACACGGAGCAGTTCCGCCACCTCCCTGTCCGTCAGGTAACGTTCACCGTCCAGCGGAGGACTGTAACTTTCCAGAAAGTCAGAAAGCCATTTCGAGTTCTTCTGCATATTCTGCAACAACACAGTCACAGATTCAGTGTCCATTGTGATGACATTGTTTTCTTCGTTCATTCTGCATAAGTTTTTTTCAGGTGAATACTTGGTTAACGGTCCGCCGGGTAAATCGTTCCGACCAATGGAATGACCCTTTTCACATCTTCCGGCTTGTAATAGAACCGACAGCCAATCTGCGAGTAGCCGATAAAGCCCCTGTCACGCAGTTTCATCAATGTGCGCGGGCTGATTCTCAACTGCCGGCATACTTCATCGCCGGTGAGCCATCTGGCAAGCCGCCTCTCATCACCCTTGCGCTGCAAGGCGGCTACTTTCTCCACGAAAGCACCCATCCGTGCCATCATCTCGTCGAAAGTCTTTTTCTCAATAGATACTATTTCCATATTCATACGATTTATGAGTTTGCGCAAAGGTAACGAGACCTTATGGAACAGGTGCAGTTTCCTGCTAAAAGGCAGCTTGTTGCGTCATTCTGCCGGGTTACGGAGCCATTCCCGATAAAAATCTTGCGTGAGTCACGTAGTGAGTTGTTAAAACTGCCTTTGTTTATTGCCGAACTTTGCCCCGGAAACAATAAAAACGACAGTATATGAAAGTGATAACAATTGAAAGTTCCGCATATAAGGCTATGATGGAACAGATTGCGGAAATAGCCGGATATATCCGCGAATTAAAAGAGGAAAGGCAACGGCAGGAGGCGGAAACAAAAGACCGGTTACTCGACACCGCCCAGACCGCCGGGCTGCTGAACGTGAGCGTCCGTACCCTGCAACGCATGAGGGACGAACACCGTATCGAGTACATAATAGTGCGCGGCAAATGCCGTTACCGCCTTTCCGAGATACAAAGACTGCTGAACGACAATACGGTCAGGAACAAAGAGGAAACGATTGACGCCTTGTTCCACAACTTTGCTTTGCGCACGGGCGGCGGCAAACCCAAGAGAAGGAGGACATAGGATATGGAACTGCTTACCCGAAACAATTTCGAGAGCTGGATGCAGAAGCTGATGGAACGGCTCGACCGTCAGGACGAACTGCTGCTGTCCATGCAGCCGTCTGGCAAAGCCCCGGACCCGATGGAACGTATCAGGATGTTCGACAACCAAGACCTCTGTATGCTGCTCCAGATCAGCAAGCGCACCCTGCAACGCTACCGCAGCATCGGCGCACTGCCGTACAAGACGCTCGGCAAAAAGACCTATTACAGCGAGGAGGACGTGCTGACGTTCCTTTCCGGACACGTAAAGGACTTCAAAAAAGAAGATATAGCCTTCTACAAGGCTCGTATCCATAATTTCTTTCAAAAATAACCCATTAAAACATTTTTCAAATGGCAAAGAAAAAAGACGAAAAGGACGTGCTGATAGTCCGTGACGAAAAGACGGGCGAGATCAGCGTGGTAGCCGGGCTGGACGCCGACGGCTCCCCCAAGCGCACCCCCGCGAAAGCGGAGAACGCGCAGAGTTTCCTGCAATTCGACCGCCACGGCGATATGCTGGACAACTTCTTCAAAAACTTCTTCCGGCAGTGCAAGGAACCCAGCCGATTCGGTTTCTACCGTGTCGCGGCAGACCAAGCCGACCATCTGCTGGAGGTGATGAAAGACCTGCTGAAAGACCCCGGAGCCAACAAGGAACTTCTCGCGCCCCACAAGGTGGACACCTCCGGCTACGAGAAGCAGGTGAAGGAAGAACAGACCGCCGGGATGCCGGAACAAAAACAGGAAGGACAACCAAAAGAAACCCAAAAACAGGAAAACATGGAACAGAATCAGGAACAAAATCAGAATCAGGAAAGCCCGCAGCAGATGCAGGGCAGACGGGGCTACCAGCCCATCGACGAGAGCAAAATCAACTGGCAGGAGCTGGAGGATAAATGGGGCGTGAAGCGTGACGACCTTGAGAAGTCTGGCGACCTGACCAAGATGCTCAACTACGGAAAGTCCGACTTGGTGAAGGTGTCGCCCAAATTCGGTGGCGAGGCTTTCGATCTGGACGCCCGCCTTTCATTCAAGAGGGACGCTGAAGGCAATGTCAGCCTCGTGCCTCACTTCATCCGCAAGGAACAGAAGCTCGACGAATACAAGGAACACAAGTTCTCCGACGAGGACCGGAAGAACCTGCGTGAAACGGGCAACCTCGGCAGGGTCGTGGACCTCGTGGACAAGGAAACGGGCGAGATTACGCCCTCGTTCATCAGCATCGACCGCAAGACGAACGAGATTACCGATGTCCCCGCAAACAGGGTACGCATACCGGAGCGCATCGGCAAGACGGAAATCACGCCGCAAGAGCGGGATATGCTCCGCGCCGGTCTGCCCGTGCGCGACAAACTCATCGAGCGCAACGACGGCAGAAAGTTCGTCACCACCCTGCAAGTGAATGTCGAACAGCGCGGTGTGGAGTTCGTGCCGGGAACCGGCAAGTCGCCCCATGCCGCACAGACGCAGGAGGACAAGGAGAAACAGGCGCAGGGTCAGGGCGCAGAAAACGCCGCAGCCACCCGGAAGGAGCAACGCCGCAACACATGGACGAACGCCGACGGCAGCATCCGCCCCATCAGCAAATGGAGCGGCGTGAACTTCACCGACCAGCAGAAAGCCGACTACGCGGCTGGCAAGGCTGTAAAACTGGAGAACGTTACCGACAAACAGGGCTTCCACGCCACGATGTACATCAAGTTCAACCCGGAGAAGGGACGCCCGTACCGCTACGACACCAACCCCGACAACGCGCAGAAGGTAGCCCCGTCCAACGAGAGCCGCACGCAGGTGGCGGTGAACGACGAGGGCAAGACCAACGAGGCTACCAAGAACCTGAAAGAGCCGTTGCAGAAAGGACAGACCGCCCCGAAGGACGGCAAGCAGCAACAGCAGCAGGAGAAGCCGCAGAAGAAAAACGGCAAGGGCATGAAGATGTAATATCCCCCGACCGCCACTAAATCCAAAGTAATAATCCATTAAAAAGTAAAACAGCATGAAGACAATCATTGCAGAAAAGCCATCCGTGGCACGTGAGATCGCCCGCATCGTGGGCGCGACAAAGAGAGAGGAAGGATATTTCGAGGGAGGCGGCTACGCCGTGACATGGGCGTTCGGACACCTCGTCCAGCTTGCCATGCCCGACGGCTACGGCATACGCGGCTTCGTCCGCGACAACCTGCCCGTCATCCCCGGAACCTTCACGCTCATTCCCCGTCAGGAAAAGACGGAGAAAGGCTACAAGCCTGACAGCGGCGTGGTGTCACAGATAAAAATCATCAGCCGTCTTTTCAAGGATAGCGAACAGATCATCGTGGCGACCGATGCAGGACGCGAAGGTGAGCTTATCTTCCGATACCTCTACCACTATATCGGCTGTTCCACTCCTTTCGTGCGCCTGTGGATAAGCTCGCTTACAGACAAGGCTATCCGCGAGGGACTGCGCAACCTCGAAGAAGGGAGCAAGTATGATAATCTCTACCTTGCCGCCAAAGCGCGGAGCGAATCCGATTGGCTCGTGGGCATCAACGGCACGCAGGCACTATCCATCGCCGCCGGACACGGCACATACTCCGTCGGACGGGTGCAGACGCCCTCGCTGGCGATGGTGTGCGCACGCTATTGGGAGAACCGCCGTTTCACTCCCGAAACCTTCTGGCAGCTCCATATCGCCGCAGACGCAGGCGACGGCGAAGTGGTGCAACTCTCATCTTCTAAGAAATGGAAAGAAAAAGAACCTGCCACAGCACTATATAATAAGGTAAAGGAAGCAGGCACAGCCACCGTCACGAAAGCCGAGCGCAAGGAGAAGGTTGAGGACACACCGCTCCTGTATGACCTGACCACGCTCCAGAAAGAAGCCAACGCCAAGCACGGTTTCACGGCGGAGCAGACGCTTGAAATCGCGCAGAAGCTCTACGAGAAGAAACTCATCACCTATCCGAGAACCGGAAGCCGCTACATCCCCGAAGATGTGTTCGCGGAAATACCCAAGCTGCTATCCTTCGTTACCGGACTTCCCGAATGGGCGGGCGAAGTAGGTGTCCCCGTCACGCCCACCCGCCGCAGCGTGGACGGCGGCAAGGTAACAGACCACCACGCCCTGCTCGTCACGGGCGAGAAGCCGCTGTTTCTCTCCAAAGAGGACGGCATCATCTACCACATGATAGCCGGGCGCATGATGGAGGCATTCTCCGAAAAGTGCGTCAAGGACACCGCCACCGTCACGGCGGAGTGTGCCGGAGTGGAGTTCACGGTGAAAGGCAGCGTCATCAGACAAGCCGGATGGCGTGCCGTCTATTTCGAGGACGACAAGGAGGAGACTTCCATCCCCTGCTGGCAGGAGGGCGACACGCTGACACTGAAAGCCGCCTCCATCACGGAGGGAAAGACCAAGCCCAAGCCGCTGCATACCGAAGCCACCCTGCTGTCCGCAATGGAAACGGCAGGCAAGGAAATCGAGGACGATGCGCTGCGTCAGGCTTTGAAGGACTGCGGCATAGGCACGCCCGCCACACGTGCCTCCATCATCGAGACGCTTTTCAGACGCGGCTATATGGAACGCTGCAAGAAGTCGCTTGTACCCACCGAAAAGGGGCTTGCTCTCTATTCGGTCGTGAAGACGATGCGCATCGCCGACGTCGCCATGACGGGCGAATGGGAGAAGGAGCTGGCACGCATCGAGCGCGGGGAACTGCCCGCCGACACCTTCCGCAAGGAAATAGAGGCGTACACAAAGGAGATCACCTCCGAACTGCTCTCGTGCGACAAGCTGTTCACCCGCAGGGATTCCGGCTGCAAGTGTCCCAAGTGCGGAACGGGCACGATGCAGTTCTACGGCAAGGTGGTACGCTGCGACAACACGGAGTGCGGGTTGCCCGTGTTCCGCCTGAAGGCGAACCGTACCCTCACCGACGACGAGATAAAAGACCTGCTCACCGACGGACACACGAAGCTGCTCAAAGGCTTCAAGAGCAAACAGGGCAAGAGCTTCGATGCCATAGTAGCCTTTGACGGGGACTACAACACGACTTTCGTGTTTCCCGAAAGGAAAACGACCAAGAAATTTTCAGGACGGAAGAAATAGTATTAACTTTGCCACTGGTTCAGAGTAATGAATTGTTCTTCGATACCGGATTACACTCATACTTTGGATTTAGTGGTGGCACTCGGAGGGATACCGGGTGCCTTTTTCTTCTCCTTTCAGACAATTATCCCGGTCATGATTTACCAATCCACTAAAATCCAAAGTAATGAACAACAAGAAGAAAAACGAGGGTCAGACCGACTTTTCCTATTACGGTCTGTATCTGCTTGACTATCTCCGAACAAACAGGTTTGAACAGGCAAACGACGAAGCCTTCATCCGTGAACGCGCCGACCGTGCCGCAGAAGCGTATGAACGGGCAAGGCTCGAAGACTATCCCGCCGATGGTGCGCAGGAACTGGCGATGAGGACGCTGACGGAGGGACTTCGCTACTCCAAGTACGCCATCCTGCGCGAAGTCGTGGAAACCGAGTTTGCTGACGACGTGCCGGAAGCGGAGCGTGAAGCCTTCACCCTGAAACTGCTGCCGCTTGTCGAAAACGTATTCTCCATTTATGACCTTTCGGACGACAATTTCGCCCTGTCGCCCGAATATGATTTGCTCTACACGGAGCTGACGGGGGCTGTCGTCCTCTACATAGAGGAATATGGCGTTTAACCGCAAACAAAGGCTGCGGGACAACATCGAGGCGATACGGACGGCATTCATCCTTGACAGGGAACAGAGAACGGCAACAGCCGAAGAACAAGTGATACTCCGGAAGTATTGCGGCTTCGGCGGGCTGAAATGTATTCTGAACCCTGCGAGGGAACTGACGGATGCCGTCCACTGGGCGAAATCCGACCTCGAACTGTTTGCCCCTACCGTGGAGCTGCACAGGCTGATACGGGAGAACAGCCGTGACGACATAGAGTACAAACGGTTTGTGGATTCGCTGAAAGCGTCCGTGCTGACAGCCTTCTACACTCCGAAAGAGATAACAGACACCATAGCCGATGTGCTGGCGGATTACAGTGTCCGCCCGTCGCGTGTGCTGGAGCCGTCAGCCGGTGTCGGCGTTTTCGTGGACGCAGTGCTGCGGCACAGTCCCGACGCGGATGTGATGGCGTTTGAAAAAGACCTCCTCACAGGTACTATCCTGCGACAGCTCCACCCCGACAAAAAGATGCGCATAGACGGTTTTGAGAAAATCGAAAAGCCGTTCAACAACTATTTCGACTTGGCGGTGTCCAACATCCCGTTCGGTGACATAGCCGTATTCGACGCGGAGTTTCAAAGGAGCGAATCTTTCGGCAGACGCTCGGCGCAGAAAGCCATCCATAACTATTTTTTCCTGAAAGGTCTGGACACGGTGCGCGACGGCGGCATCGTGGCTTTCATCACGTCGCAGGGTGTATTGAACAGCACCAAGACTTACGTGCGCAACGAACTGTTCCGTCAGGCGAATCTGGTATCGGCAATCCGCCTGCCCAACAACCTGTTTTCGGACAATGCGGGGACAGAGGTGGGCAGCGACCTGATTGTCCTGCAAAAGAACCTGCACAAGACGGAACTGTCGCAGGATGAACGGCTGCTGACCGTGATACAGACGGACACGAATACGAATCTGACGGACAACGCCTATTTCATCCATCATCCCGAACGCATCGTGCATACGACCGCGAAACTCGACACCGATCCTTACGGCAAACCCGCTATGGTCTATACGCACGAGGGGAAAACCGCAGGCATCGCGGAGGACTTGCGCCGTATGCTTGACGAGGACTGCCACATGAGGCTTGCCATGCGCCTGTATTCGGGAGCAATCGGGCAAGCGAGGGAACAAAAAGCGGTTGCCGTTGAAGTCAAGCCGGAACAGCCTGCCATGAAGCCGGAAGCGACAATTACGGCACGGACGGAAGAAGCCCAAGCCGGAAAACCGCAACCAATAGAAGAAAAGCCGGAGATAGAGCCACGCCGCCCGCAATACTCGGCCGGCGTGCAGCTCTCCCTGCTTGACCTCTGGGGCATGACCGAGGAAGTCAATAAGCAGGAAGCACCCGCCAAGAAGAAAAAGGCGGCGAAAAAGGAAAGCACGGCAAAGCGTACCATTCCTAAACCGAAGCCGCCGGTTACGGCAGTTCCTCACGCTGAAACTGTCAATCCTGCAACCGAAAGCAGGGAGGTAAAGCCGGAAAATGCCGGAACGCAAAGCGACCTTGAAGATATTTATGCCACATTGGACTGGGATACCAATCCGCCCATCAACGGCTTCTATGAAACGATGATGAGCCTGACACCGGAACGGCGCAAGGAGCTTCGCAGGCTGGCAGCGGAACATCAGGAGCAACGGGTGAACGGAGCGGACATAAAAGACGCTCCCGCTCCTGCCATGCCGGAAAAAGAAACAACGCAACAACCCGAACTACAACCGGAAGTCGCGCCTGTTCCAGTAGAGGACAAAACCGAAAAAGCGGCGGCATCCCTTTTCCCTGAATTTGAAACGGAAAAACCGAAGGAGGAACCGCTCGACCTTTCTCCCCGTCCGTTCAACGGTCTGCTGGAGCCGCACCACCGTGACGGCTCGATGGTACTGGACGCTTCCCGTAATCTCGGCTACCTGAAAGACATCACGCCTTACGGTGCGACATTCCAGCCGCTTGATCTGACCGGCTACCAGAAGGAGAAAGCTATGCTGTATGTGTCGCTCCGTGACGCATACGAGCGGTTGTACAGTTACGAGGCGGAGTATCACGATGAAGGGTCAGCGCAACGCGAAACGTTGAATACCTACTACGACGAGTTCATCATGCGCTATGGCAACCTCAACGCCAAACATAACGTGAAGTTGGTGATGATGGATGCCGGAGGGCGTGACATTCTTTCATTGGAGCGTGCGGAGGACGGCAGGTTCGTCAAGGCGGACATATTCGACCGCCCTGTTTCCTTCTCCGTGGAGAACTACGCAAATGCAGGCTCTCCCGAAGAAGCCCTGTCCGCGTCGCTCAACAAGTTCGGCATGGTCAATCTCGACTATATGCGGACGATTACCGACAGCACGGAGGAGGAACTGCTCCATGCCCTTGACGGACGCATCTTCTATAATCCGCTCGTAACCGGTTACGAGATTAAAGACCGCTTCATCGCGGGAAACGTGATAGAGAAGGCGGAACGCATAGAGGCATGGATGGAGGGTAATTCCGAAAACGAAAGATTGTCGGAGGTGAAACAGGCTTTGGAGGCTTTGAAGGAAGCCGAACCGCAGCGCATAGCCTTCGAGGATCTCGATTTCAACTTCGGGGAACGCTGGATTCCCACGGGTGTCTATTCCGCCTACATGAGCCACCTTTTCGGCACGGAAGTGAAAATCGCCTATTCCGCCAGTCTGGACGAGTTTTCCGTGGCGTGCAGCCATAAGAATTTCAAAATCTGGGACGAGTTCTGCGTAAGGGGATATTACCGTACTTATGACGGCATGAGCCTGTTGAAGCACGCCCTGCACAACACCTGCCCAGACATGATGAAGTCCGTAGGCAAGGACGAGCATGGCAACGACATCAAGGTGCGCAACAGCGAAGGCATACAGCTCGCCAACGCCAAGATTGACGAGATACGCAACGGATTCTCCGAATGGCTGGAAGAGCAGTCGCCGCAGTTCAAGGAGCGGCTGACGACGATGTATAACCGCAAGTTCAACTGTTTCGTGCGCCCGAAGTATGACGGATCGCACCAGACTTTCCCAGACCTCAACCTCAAGGGGCTTGCAAGCCGTGGAGTAAAGGACATCTATCCGTCGCAGAAGGATTGCGTCTGGATGCTGAAACAGAATGGCGGCGGGATATGCGACCACGAGGTGGGGACCGGCAAGACGCTGATAATGTGCATCGCGGCACATGAGATGAAGCGTCTGAACTTGGCGCACAAGCCGATGATTATCGGCTTGAAGGCGAACGTGGGAGAGATTGCCGCCACCTATCAGGCTGCCTATCCGAACGCCCGCATCCTCTACGCATCGGAAAAGGATTTCTCGCCTGCCAACCGCGTGCGCTTCTTCAACAACATCAGGAACAACGACTACGATTGCGTCATCATGTCGCACGACCAGTTCGGGAAAATACCGCAGTCGCCGGAGTTGCAGCAGCGCATCCTGCAGGCGGAGCTTGACACGGTGGAGGAAAACCTCGAAGTGCTGCGGCAGCAGGGCAAGAACGTGTCGCGGGCGATGCTGAAAGGGCTGGAGAAGCGCAAGTACAACCTTATAGCTAAATTGGATAAGGTGGAACACGCCATCAAATCCCGCACGGACGACGTGGTGGACTTCAAGCAGATGGGTATCGACCACATTTTCATTGATGAGAGCCACCAGTTCAAGAATCTGACTTTCAACACCCGCCATGACCGTGTGTCAGGGTTGGGAAACTCGGAAGGGAGCCAGAAAGCCCTGAATATGCTCTTTGCCATACGCACCATACAGGAGCGCACGGGCAAGGACTTGGGGGCGACATTCCTGTCCGGCACGACAATTTCCAACAGTCTGACGGAATTGTACCTGCTCTTCAAATACCTGCGACCGAAGGAATTGGAACGGCAGGACATCCGCTGCTTCGACGCTTGGGCGGCGATTTTCGCCAAAAAGACGACGGACTTCGAGTTCAACGTGACGAACAACGTGGTGCAGAAAGAGCGTTTCCGCTACTTCATCAAAGTACCGGAGCTTGCCGCCTTCTACAATGAGATTACCGATTACCGCACGGCGGAGGACGTGGGTGTGGATCGTCCGCACAAGAACGAGATACTGCACCATATACCGCCTACGCCGGAACAGGAGGACTTCATACAGAAGCTGATGCAGTTCGCCAAGACGGGCGACGCCACGCTGCTGGGCAGACCGCCTCTGTCTGAAACGGAGGAGAAGGCGAAGATGCTCATCGCTACCGACTATGCACGGAAGATGGCACTCGATATGCGCATGATAGACCCGAATTACGAAGACCATCCCGACAACAAGGCTTCCCACTGCGCCAAGATGATTGCGGAGTATTACCACAGATACGAGGCGCAGAAAGGAACGCAGTTCGTATTCTCGGATTTGGGCACGTATCAGCCGGGCGACGGGTGGAACGTGTACAGCGAGATAAAGCGGAAATTGACGGAGGACTACGGCATACCGGCAAGTGAGGTGCGCTTCATTCAGGAGTGCAAGACCGACAAGGCTCGTAAGGCGGTGATAGATGCCATGAACGCCGGGACGGTGCGTGTGCTGTTCGGCTCCACAAGTATGCTCGGAACGGGCGTGAACGCGCAGAAAAGGTGTGTGGCAATCCATCACCTTGATACACCGTGGGTGCGACATGAAGTCGCATAGATAATTGTTGGAATGATACTCTAAGTATCAGCTTTAACCCGCTGTTCCGTCAGCGGTAGCCTACCGACCGATGCACCTTAATGTTGTATTAAGCGG
>NZ_JAMOKT010000008.1:0-156839 GCF_023656795.1 Parabacteroides caeci | reverse complement strand
CCTGACATCATAGCTTTTCTCAATGGATTATATAAATAAATATGTTGTTCCCAAAACACACAACTAACTGTTCACAAGTTAAATACAATTATTATACAACATAAATTGAAAGCTAACATATGGCGTGAAATTCATAATCCATTAAACTTGCAAGCGACATGAAAAAGATGAAAAAGATATTGGCCCTGGCGGTCTGGATCGCCGCCCTGGGTCTTTTATGCGCATCCTGCGACAACGGGCTGGATATACAGCAGGCGTACACGTTCTCTCTGGAAACGATGCCCGTTCAGAAGCGAATCTCCGTTGGTGAAACCGCTGAAATCCGCTGCACGCTCGTGCGGGAGGGGAGATATGACGGCGCGCGTTACACGATCCGCTATTTCCAGCCCGACGGGCGCGGTGAGTTGAGGATGGACGACGGTACGGTGTTCCTGCCCAACGACCGCTATCCGCTCGACCGTGAGGTGTTCCGCCTCTATTACACATCGCGCAGCGATGACCAGCAGACCATCGACGTCTATGTCGAGGACAACACGGGTCAGGTCGTGAAGACCTCCTTCACGTTCCAGAGCGAGAACGGGACGGAGGAAACGGAACGATAACGGAATATGTCTAACCAAGAGAAGCGCCCGTCACCCGGGCGCTTTCCATAAATACTGAAAACCATGACAGAGCAAGAGAGAATAGATATAGCCTATCTCGATACGGGGGTGTACGAGAACCCGTGGCGCGAGAACCTTTTCGAGACGCTGCCCGAGGATCGGAAAACGGCGGAAGTCTGCCGTTTCGCCATCAAGAAATCGGCTTTCAACATCGAGTTCGTTCCCGAAGCGATGAAAACGCCGGAACTTTGTCTTGCCGCGGCCGGCCACCGGGGCGAAACACTGAAATTCGTCCCTGACCGTCTGAAGACACCGAAAATGTGCCGTGCCGCCGTCGATAGCAACAGCTACGCGCTGTATTACGTTCCGGAGGGGCTGAAGACCCCCGAACTGTGCATGGCGGCCGTGAAGCGCAACGGTCTGGTGCTGGAGGCCGTCCCCGGGGAATTGAGGACGCCGCAAATATGCCGTGCGGCGTTGAAAGCGGTGGACAGTGCCGATTACAAGATACTCCCTTACATTCCGTATCCCGATATATGCCTGGAAGGGCTGAAAAAATTCGGGATGTCGTTCGTGGACAAGTTCGAGATTTTCGCCTCCATTGCCCCGGAGGTCATGACCGGGGAACTGGCCCTTCACGGCGTGGGGATGGACGCGTCCTGCCTTTCGCTCGTGCCGGTGGAACTGCGCACGGAGGCAGTCTGCCTGCGTGCCGTCAGCGGGGACGGCATCCTGCTCCATGAAGTGCCGGAGGAATTACGCACGGAACGGGTCTGCGAGGCCGCCGTGTCCTCGAACTACCTGGCACTGGAGTACGTTCCGAAACATCTGAAAACCGACCGTCTGTGCGGGATGGCGCTGGAGCGCGATCCCCTGGCCATCCGCTTTTTCAACCCCGAACAGCTCACGCCGGAGGTCTGCAACCGGGCGTTGGCCCGTACCGACGACCTGCGTGTCCTCCGCTATATCCCCTTCGAGGAGATACACCTGAAAGTGTTGGGGTTCTATTGCACGAATTACGATAAGACCTTCGATTTTTTGCAGCACATGAACCCGGCACACGTCACGCCGAGGGTGGCCCGGGAGATCTTCGCCCTGGAGCCGGAGCTGTTCTACAACCTTCCCGACCACGCCAAGAACGAGGAGATGTGCCGCCGGGCCGTCGGGCACGACGGGAGCTACCTGCAATATGTCCCCGAGAAGTGGAAAACGCCGGAGTTGTGCATGGAGGCCATACGGCGCAGTCCCTATGCCATCGCCCACCTGCCCGAGAGCATGAAAAGCCCGGATCTATACATGAGCCTGGTGCGGGAGAACCCGCAAAACCTGAAAGGCGTCCCCCGCGAAGCCAGGACGCCGGAGATGAGCCGGGAGGCTTTCGAGCGTACCTACGGGAAGGACAAAACCGATTTCTCGGTTATCAGCGCGTTGAGCGACCCCGCCCTGGTCTTGCAGGTGTTCCGCGAGCAGGACGACCCGCAGCAGATACACCGGTTGATGAGTATCCTGCACCTGAACCGCCGGCTTGTAACGGAGGAGGTGGCGTTGGAGGCCGTTCGCAAGGATGCGGGGGTGCTGTACGACATTCCCAGCACGGCCATCACGCCGCTCGTGGCCGATACGGCCGTGCGGGGCGACCCGAGGATGATCCAGTGGGTTCCGAGGGAGCTTCGCACGGCGGATCTGTGCCTCTATGCCGAGGCCGCCCATCCCGAGTTGCGGGTTTACGTTCCCGACGAGATAGCGAAGGGACGTAATATCTATTCGTTCCACCGTCAGGTGGACGCGAAATTGCGGCAGCCGCTCGAATACGAACAATACAAGACCCTCTACTCGGGCGGCGCGGTGCGTGTGAACAACGTGTGGACGTCGGTTGCGGGTGAGATTGACTGCTGCGAGGTGCGTTACGACCGTAAGACGGAGAAACTCAAACTGCGGATCGTCGAACCGCCCAGGGAGAAGAAGGCGCAGCCGAAGGTCGCGCCCCGCAAACCCGCCCGGGGGCCGAAATTGTAGGACGGCGGGTAGTTCTTTGGCAGGAAGGTTGTTAAAAATCGCACGTGTTGTCGCCGATACCCGGATGAAATCGTTATATTTGCAATCGAATCCTCCGGCGGCGTGCCGCCGGGCGATTTACATACGGAAGGAACACATTATGGTGGGGCATTGAAAACAGCCAAATTTTAATCCGCTCGCAAAATAATGGGTAGTTCTCTTCTTCATCGTCGTGTCTATATGCGTCAAGCGTATGCGATAGCGGCGTGGGGAGAAATTATCTATCGAGTGGATGGGTGCTTGGCTGTACCTCAATGCCGGTATTTAACGTATTCTCACGCCTTTTTCGTATGGTATTTGTCTGAACCTAAAGAAAAGCGATATGGAAACGAAATCGACAAATGAGGTAAAGGGTGATTACGACCGGGTATCGGCGAGTGAATGCCTGGGGTCGCTAATCGAGTTGCACGGGATTGTCATGGAAGACGATCTGTTCGTCATTCCCGATGCGGATGGCACGGCAGTATTATACAATGACGGGAAGATACGTTTTGACGAGATCGCCGACATCGAGGTCGGCTCGGTGTTTGTGGGCATCCTGCTCCGCAACGGCTATCTGTTCTACCTTTCCCGTACCGAACCGCTCAAGACGTGCATATACACGCATGGCGGGTGGGGTTCAATCTCTGAAATTTCTCCCCGTGGCATTGCCGGACATATCGGGCGTGAACTGCACGGGAAGCTGGGCGACCATACGGCGGTCGATTGACGGGAAACAAAAAAATCGGACGGTTGTTTGTACTGCACCCCAAAAGTTGGACACTTTTGGGGTGTTTTTTATGAAATATAATTATGAGATTCGTTTAAAGGCCGTAAAACTGGTACTCGAAGGCGGACTTTCGGTTAGGGAAGCCGGATGTCACTTGGGCTGTGGCCGCTCGCAAGTTCACTTGTGGGTAACATTATTCGAGCGCCATGGCCTTACCGGCCTTAAGCTGCGCCACGGTAGCTACAGTGCAGAATTTAAGTTGTCAGTTTTGAAGCATATGCACCAAAATCATCTATCTTTGCTGGAGACAGCAGTGCATTTCGGCATTCCGGGCCCTTTTGTTATTCGTCAATGGGAGCGGCTCTATCAAAACCAAGGTGCTGAAGGCCTGCGGCGTAAACCGCAAAGAAGGAGGCCGGCCATGAGTAAATCGAAGACTAAAAAAGTCAAACTCAAAACGACTCCGCACGAAGAGTTGCTTAAGGAACTGGAGTATCTTCGTGCCGAGAATGCTTACTTAAAAAAATTGCAGGCCTTAGTCGAGGAGCGCATTGTCCGCGAGAGCGGGAAAGAGCCCAAGCCATCGAAGGACTAAGGCCGCAGTGCCGGCTTTCAGTATTGCTCAAAGCCGCAGGGATGGCGCGAAGCACATTTTATTATCACTTCAGAAAATCAAAACAACCCGATAAATATGCTCGCGAAAAAGAGAGTATTATAAGGTTATATCACGAACATAAGGGGCGTTATGGTTATCGGCGCATTACCGTTGAAATGAATAAGATCGGATATGCGATAAATCACAAAACCGTACTTAAGCTGATGAATATTTGCGGGATAAAAAGTCAGGTCAGGCTCCGTAAATACTGTTCATACAAAGGACAGATCGGACGGATAGCGCCCAATCTTCTGCAACGCGACTTTGCAGCCGAAAAACCGAATCAGAAGTGGGTTACTGACCTTACGGAATTTTCGGTTTGCGGCGTAAAGTTATATCTATCGCCGATTATGGACTTATATAACCGGGAGATTATTAGCTATAAAATAGCTGAACGCCCTAACTTTATGCAGATCATGAAGATGCTGGACGATGCGTTTGCCAGAATACCGGATTCTCCGGGTATTGTCTTGCATTCCGACCAGGGCTGGCAGTATCAGATGAAGCAGTATCAGCTCCGTTTAAGACAGAAAGGTATTACACAGAGCATGTCGCGCAAGGGTAACTGTCTGGATAACGCTGCTATGGAAAGTTTCTTTGGATTATTGAAGTCCGAATTATTATATTTGCAAAAATTCTCATCCATAGACCATTTCCGAAAAGAATTGGAAGAATATATCGACTACTACAATAACAAGCGGATAAAGAAATACTTAAACAACATGAGCCCGGTACAATACCGAACTCATGCCATCTAAACAAATACTAATCCGTCCAATATTTGGGGTGCACTTCAGTTATCGTCCGATTTTTTTCGCGTCGTATTTTCACGGCCGTTGCCTGCCGTGTTCCCGTTTCCGCCTTTGCAGGGCGAGCAGTTGCCGCAACATGTAGGCATGGTTTTCCCCCACGGTATGCCCCGAGGGCATCAGGTAGGGACTTGCGAGGCACTCCCGGCATTGGCGTACCGCCTCTTTTAAGTCGGTAACGGTTATTTCCGCTCCCGTGATGTCTTTAATCTTTGTTTCCATTCTTGTCCTGTTTTTTTGGTTCGTACCAACTGTCCCGGTAATTTTCTCCCACGAGCGAGAAAATTCCGCTCATGCCGCTTTCAGCGGCGAAATTTTTGGCTTCCCATATACCGGAAAACTCTCCCAGCAGCCGGTAGCCGATGAATAATTTGTACTTGCGCATGATTTTATCGTTTTTCCAGGTTGATAATCGGTGTGTTCTTTTGCAGCCATTCCTTCACGCTGTCCATGTTGTATTCGGATGTGATAACCGCCGTTCGGTCGTCGATTTCGGTGAAGCGCGTAGTTTCATACCCGTCGATCCACTGCTTCAGCGTGGCAACGCCCCACACCTGCGGGTCGTCGAACATGGTGTTGAGCCGCCCGATACCCTCGCCGAAGGTTACGAGCAGCGTTTCATAGGAGATTTCCTTGTTTACTTCATTCGTTTTCATATTCTCGCTTTTTACGGGCGGCTTTTGCCGCCCCGAAATTTTTTAATCAGACAAGTTCCACTCTAACCCTGCTCATGTTCGCCCAGAACACGCCGTTGCAGTAGTAGGCGTAGCCGTTATGCCAGTTGCTCCTGCGGCGTATCACGTCCTGCTCGGGTGGTCGTATCTCGATACTCGTGGTGTAGATGTTGTGTCCCACGGTAATGACGAGGTTGCACCTTCGCCATATCTCGGAATGGGTTTTGAACCCGTTTTTCCCCTCGACGAGCGCAAGGGCCGTCTTGACTGCTTCCCGAACTTCCCAATCCCACTCCCCGAAGGGTTTGAGCGGGCGTGCCATGTAGCTTTTATAGATGATTTTCATTGTTATATTTTTTTTTGTAGGGCGGCTTTCGCCGCCCCGATTTTATAATTCGACAATCCTTTCCACTCTGCCGTACAACATGGAGCGTATGCTCGTCTTGTCCACGCCCTTGTATTCCGTGTAATGCCCGTACTGCTTTACCACGAATGTTTTCAGTACATCGACAAAGTTGAAACGATACCCTAAAAGCGGAATGGAGTCCTTGAAATAGGTGTTATGGTTTACCTCACGGGTAATCCAGTCTTTCTCCTCACGGGTGAGCGTTCCCCCGTCATTGAGCCGTTTGCGTAATATGTACGCTTTTGAGCCTGCAAGGCTTTCGAGTGCGGGAACGTCCCACGACACGAATTTATATGCTATTTGGTTCATTCTATTTTGTTTTTGCGGGCGGCTTTCGCCGCCCCGATTTTTATGCTGTCATTCGTTTCCGTATAAGGGACATGTTCCCCTTCATCAGTTTCAGTATTTGCCCGTGGTATGGGGTATTCTTGTTACACACGCCACGGCTCTGCACGACCTCCATGCGTTTTAGGGACACCTCTATCGTTTCGATACGTTTGCCGTCGATTGTGGCCGAGAGTATGAGCGAGTCGGCTTTCAGATAGTATTCGTTGGTAAACACGCAATGGTGCATGGCCTCGCCCTCCTGCCGTATGGCTTCAACGCTGTCCAATACCTTGATGCAGATTTCCCCGTCGGAAAACTCCACTCCGAAAAACCGCCCTTTGGCTTCGACAAACGAGGCTTCCTGTTCCAACGCCTTGCGCCGTTCCTCCTGCCGCCGTTCCATTTGCATGTGCCGCCGTTTTTTTGCCATGTAGAGGTCATGCGCTGCGGGCAGGTCTGCGGGACACACGAAATGGGCGTTATGCAGGTCTTTCCCGAAAAATCGCAGCAGGTCGATGTAGTCGCACCATTCCGTCGGTTTCCCGATAGCGTACCCGTTACGGATGGCGATACGGATGGCCGGCCAATAGTCTGCGATATTGCGGGAGGAACGGGCGAAAAATCGCACGAGTGCCGTTTGTCCCGCTTTAAGCAGCGTTTCGGCCTTGTTCTCCGAGAGCAGCAGGTGGATAAGGTCGAAAGGGGTTACATCGGGGAGTTGTTTACCGTAGCCGCTTCGGCGCAGTTCGGGGATAAGCCGTTGTCGGGGATAGATGCGTGTGGGCGTGATGTTGTATTTCCCGTCGTTCTCCGCCCGCAGTTCCAATGCGCTCGACCAACTCCACCCGTGAACGAAGAAGCCCATCGGGCGCAGCCGTGCGAAGGTTGCGGAGCGTCCGTCGGGGGCAATCCACCGCTGTACGGCTTCGATATGGGTGTAAACGGGCGTCTGTCCCACTTTCGCCCAACACTCGATATAGACGAAGCGCAGGACTTGAAAACCCTTGCAGCGGGTTACGATGCACAAATACTCGTAATCGTTGAACTTGCGGCGCAGGGTGGTTTCCACTTTCAGCGGGGTGTGGCAGTGCGGACACTCGCACCCTAACAGATTGTCCGTGAGTTCTCCGTTTTCGCTCTGCCACGTGTGGCCGCACTCGGTGCAGGTGATAAGTCCTTTCGGCGTGCGGCGTCCGATATGCTCGATGCAGTTCTTGTACCCCCATTCGATTTGTGCGGGGGTAAGCGGCGGCAGGTGTTTACTTGCCGCCACAACGCTCTGTTGGAATTTTGTTCTCGGTTTCATAACTAAAATAGACTGGGCATTAGTTTGTTATCTTCGATTTTCTTGGGTTTGGACTTGGCTTTCGCCAACTTGGCGTAGGCTTCGCTCTCGGCCTTCCGTATGGCGTTCCGCCGTGCCTCGGCTTTTTCCTCCTCGGTCAGTTCAACGGTGTGATTGACCACTACCTTGCAACTGACGGGTTTGCCGATGTCGATGTCCTCCTCGTCGTAATAGTGGAGTGCCATAGAGTATATTTCCTCGTCGGCAAACCCGTTGCAACCGCTCTGCCGTACTTGGTTGATGATGAAAGTGCAGCAATCGTCAATGTTCTTTTTCGGGTTGGCGTATCGGGGTGCGAAAAGTTCGTCCTCCCGTGCCCGTGCGTCGAGATAGTTCTGTATCGTCAGTTTGAAATAATCTGTTCCTTGTGCCATGATTTTTTGGTATTGTGGGGCGGCGAGCCGCCCCGTGTTCAACATTTATTCGTCCTTTCCGAGAAGCCGCCGCACCTCGTCCTCTTTGGTCTTTTGGAAAATCCATCCCGCTCTCTTCTGCCCGTCATGCGTCAGCCGTGCGTTGAAGCGTCCCCCGAGTGCGTGAAGGGCGTCCTTGACGGGCTTGGTGTCCCCGAATACGGCTATCGCCTTCTCGGAATAGTCCACGATGATAAACCCGCCTTGCACGCTCGTTTCAGTGCGTTCCGCCCGTTTTTCGTCTTTCGGCTCGGGCAGACATATATTCTCCTCGTTTCCTGCGATATATGCCAGCCTGTCGATGTACCCTTCACGTGTGTAGTGGGTCAGTTTGCAGACACTCCACCCGTATTTCGGACTTTTGCCGAGCGTGAAAACGGGATAGCGGTGTTCGTTCTTGGGGTCGTATTCGGAGAGGTGCGCCGTTTGCGGGAAATTGGCCGCCGCCTTTCTCAACTCCCCGAAGCCGTTGCGGGAGGTGGCCGAAAAGCCGAGAATGACGGTACGCACGCTTCGGGTGGTCGAACACTCGTAAGAGGGGTCAGTGTATTCCGTTTCGTTGAGTTCGGCGATGATTACGCCCTGCACCCCTTCGGGCATGATGCGGCGTAACCTCTGCGCTCCTATTTCCGCTATGCGGTCATGCTCGGCTTTCTCTTTGGCGGCGGCGATGGCTTGCGCCGTGGCTTGCTCTTCCGCCTGCCCCACGAGCAAAGCCACCTCGAAAGCGTCCATGAACTCGGGGTTCACGTCGTCGTAGTACCTGCCGATACCGAATGTTTGCGAGAGGGGTCGCAGAATGTCCGTTTGGCTGATTTCCTTTGTTTCGGTATCGACCATGTGGTACACGTAGCCACGGGCGGTGTGTTCCACCTTGTAAACGACGTAACGCTTTCTGCTCGCACCCGCACCGATACCGATGATTACCTGGTTTTCCTTGACTACCTGCACCCGTGTGTCCGTGGTAGTCGCTCCGAATAATGAAATGTACTTTGTCATACCTGTAATAATTTAGAAGATGTGAGTGAATAGGAAATAGAAAAAGCCGGTTAGAGCCACGAGAGAAACAAGGCAGGAGAAAATGCCCCGCAGGATGTCATAACAGAACGTGAAGCCCAAAACGACCCAAATAAAGTCGATACCCCACACGTGGAAGCCCAAAGCCACCGCCCCGACCTTTACCGCCAACCCGACCTTTGCCTTTATGCCAAGTGGAAGGTTGGAGGATTTCTGTTTCCATTTATTTTTCTCTTCGTTTCTCATAACCTTTGACTTTTTTTTTATGCCGTAGCGGAGCCGGTATGGATGGAATCTGTTTCGGTAGCATCAAAAGGTGTCGGGGATAGCTGCTGCAAGATTTTGTCGGAAAATACGCTCGCCCGCAGGGAAAGAGGAAGATTTTGCGGCAAACCGCCCCGCGGCCCGATCTTGCAGCAGCGTGAGCCCCGTAACTACCTTTGCTACTGACAACAGATTTCCATACCGCGCTCCGCGGCATGAAAAAAAGAGAGGAAAAGGTTATGGGAGAGAAACGGGGAGAAAACGATATGCCGTGAACGCTCGCGAAAGTCGGTTCACGGCTCACCCTGCATGGAATGATAAATCGCCCGCGAACATTTCCTTTCACGGGCGATTGGCGTATCGGAGCGTGCCGATCCCGTATCGGCGGAGGATCGTTTCCGCCGGACGTGGCGCCACTCGCTGCCACTTTTAAGACGGATACGTCCATATACCACTGGCTGATAACAAGATACTGTTCATTTGTGTACTTTTGGGCATCCGGGAAACAAAAAATGAAACAGAACATGGAAATAATAAGTATGGACGTGAAGGCTTTCGACGCGCTGGCAGGGCACGTGGAAGCCATTGAAAGAAAAGCCGAGGCGTTATGCCGCAGGCAGGAGGACGTGAGTTTGAAAAAATGGCTGGACAACCAGGATGTCTGTGACGTGCTGGGGATATCGAAACGTACCCTGCAAACCTACCGGGAGAAAGGGTTGCTGCCTTTCAGCCGCATCCGTCACAAAATCTTCTACAAACCGGAAGATGTCGGGAAACTGCTGCAATCGTCGCACTATCCTAATACCGCCGCGTTATGAGCCATTATTTCATCGACAAGCACGATCCGCGTGTGGCGGATCTCTTCCGGCGTTTGGAAAAGGCCGGCAAGGCACTGGATAAACTGGAATCCTCCGGAGGCCGGACACTCAAGGGAGAGCGGTTCGTCACCGACGAGGAATTGTCCCGGCTGCTGAAAATCAGCAGGCGTACATTGCAGGAATACCGCACGGCGCGGATCATTCCCTATTATTTGATTCAGGGCAAGGTACTATACATGGAATCCGAGATACAGAAATTTCTGGAAGATTCCCGGAAGAAATGTATCGGGGGACAGGAATGGGTATAAAAGAAGAACGGCCATCACGGCCGTTCTTCTTTTTCAGTTCAATATCGTGTTCATGCCGGGGAGCTGCCAGACGACGGCGGTCGTCGTGGCCCTTCGGACAAGCCACCGTCGGAAGGCTTCGGCATTCCCGGATTTTAAGCGGAAAGCCAGCGCGGCGATCATTTCGAGCGAATACAGCTCGACAATACCGCCGTCACGGTTGCGCTCCCGGCGGTAAACCCGCTCCTCACGGAGTATGCCGCTTTTGAGTATGGAGCGGATGTTGCTCCCCACGGCAGGAACGAAGACTCCGAACAGGTCGGCAATCTGGTGGCGCGTGAGCCATACACGGTTCTCCGGCGTGTGGATTTCCACCCGCCCGTTTTCAATGCTGATAGGTTCTCTTGTCGTCATAGTCATACAAATTTATCAATTTTTGTTATACTGTTCAACCGTTTACCGTTATAATATCTGCCGTTTCCGGTTCGTCCTCCTCGTAGAGATTTATTTTCCGGCCTTTGGTCTGTTCTTTCAGACGTTTCATGTCCTCGTCCACCTTGCGGTCGGTCACTTTGGCGTAAATCTGCGTGGTGGAAATGCTCTTGTGTCCCATCATGCGGCTGACAGTTTCGATAGGCACACCCAGCGAGAGCGTGATATGTGTCCCGAAATTGTGCCTCGCCTTGTGAAAGGTCATGTCGAAGCCGTATGTCCGTCCCAGTTCTCTGGTGAGCTTGATGAGATACCCCCGGCAATAGAGGTTGAAAATCCTGTCGCTTTTACGCTCGTGGCGGTATTTCTCGATGATCTGCAACGGCACGTTCAGCAGGCGGATGGCCGAGGGCGTTTCGGTCTTCTGGCGCCGGATGTGTATCCAGTACGTTCCGTCGTCCGACTGCGTGATGTCTTTTTCGGACAAGCGTTTCAGGTCGGCGTAGGACAACCCCGTGAAGGTAGCGAAGAGAAACCAGTCCCGCACCCGCTGGAGGTTGGGTTTACCGACGGGAGTTTCCATCAGTTTTTTGAGGTCTTCGAGTTTCAAATGGCGGCTCTTGCGCCGGGGCAGTTCCGGGTGCAGCTTCCCGTAAGGGTCGCGCCGGAGTGTACCCTGACTGACAGCCCGCTTGGTCATTTTTTTCAACCGGTAAAGATGCTCGTGTACTGTCTTGGGTTTCATTTCACGATCTGTACGCAGGAATATTTCAAAATCATCGTAGAACTCCCGGTCAAGGCTCCGCAACGCTACATCCTCCTTTTCCTTCCTTTTTTTCACGAAGGAGGCTAAAATATTATAGGAGTTCTCGTAACTTTCATAAGTTTCTTCCTTGCGATCCACGCCGACACGCTTGCGGAACTCCTCGTTATGCTCGCGGAACAAGGCAAGGAGGGTGAACGGTTTCTGCCCGATTCCTTCCACGGCGTTTTTGACCAGCTCGGCCGTCACGAAACCGAGGCTTTTACGAATATGACGGTAATGTCCGGTGATTTTTTCGGTCAGTTTCTCTATTGCCTGGTTTACCGTTCGGGCGTTCTCGCTTCGTCCGTTCGCCCTTTTGGTTTCCGGATTCCAAAGCGATGGATCGACAAACGCGTTGATATTGATCGGGGCCGACTTGGCGTCGATGCTTACCTTGCATAACAATTTACATGTTCCGTCCTTGCGGACTTTCGTGCGGTTGATGTAGAACAGCAGGGAGAACGTGCTGCGGCGTTTTATCTCTTTATTATTCGTTTCCATAATCGTTGTGAATTTGATTGTCAATGATAGATTAAATAGCTACGGAGAAGCGGCCGGCAATCTTTTCCTCTAAAGACCGGGTATCCATGTCGATCTTGTCATCGGTCACTTTGGCGTAAATCTGCGTCGTGGAAATGCGGCTATGCCCCAGCATTTTACTGACGGTTTCAAGCGGGACACCATGCGAAAGCGTGATCTCGGTGGCGTAGGTATGGCGTCCGCAGTGAAAGACGAGTTTCCGTTCAATTCCGCAAATGGCGGCAATACGTTTCAGTGTCCGGTTGAGTTCGTTGTTGCTGTACATCGGCAGCAGTTTTCCTTCCGGGGCCATATCCCGGTACTTGTCGAGGATGAGCAACGGTATGTCGAGCAACGGCACTTCATAGTCGATTTTCGTCTTCTTGCGGGCGGTCTTGATCCATACCTCACCGTCCTCGGCCACTTCCAGATCCTCCGTCGTCAGGCGGCACATGTCCCCGTAAGGGATACCCGTGTAGCAGGAGAAGAGGAACAGGTCGCGGATATGGTAGAGTTTCGGGTCGTGCAGGGGTGTGGTCATCAGCCGTTGTAACTCTGCGGCGGTAAGGTATTTCTGTTCCCGCTCGGGATGTTCGGCTTCATACCCCGCGAACGGGTCGGCAGTGATAATCCCTTCCGCGATGGCTTCCCCGACAATCGTGTTCAACCGTGTGACAAGCAACACGATAGTTCCCAGGGCAAAGCGGCGCTCCGTGCGTAGGTAGAGGTCATAGTTGTCGATGAATGAACGGTTCAGGGCCGTGAAAGGAACATCCGACAACTTGTATTTCTCCTGGATGAAAGCAGCCACACAGTTACAAGCATAGCGGTAAGATTGTGCTGTTCCCTTTTCCCGGTTCACGCCGACACGTTTTTCGAAATGTTCGATGAACGTCCGGAAATAACCCAACAGGGTTTCCTGCCCGAAAGCCGTCCCCAACAACAGATTCCTTATTTCTTCAGCCGTTACATTCTCACGGGTGGCTGACAGTTCGTCATAAATGGAAATGGCTGAAGCTCGCAAATCGTCCAGTTGCCGGTTGATTTCCCGCGCGGCGTTACTTTTACCCGTGGCACGTCCGGATGCCCACAGTGCAGCGGGTACGGACATTTTCGCACTAAAAGCCGCTTCTGAAAATTTGCCGACGGCAAGTTTCGCCATGACCGGGCAATGTCCCTCGTCATTCATTTCGCTCTTTTTGAGGTAGAACGTAACCGTTACATCCGTCTGTTTCATAACTCTATTTTTTTATGTTGCAAAATTACTTGATATAGAGTTATTTACAGTTATGAAAATTATAGCGGAACAAAGAATAAAACCCCGGATGCCGGTAACATAACCTGTATTTCCATGAAAAACGGAAAAAAACGGTTATCTTTACGGGCAAAATATAGGGTTCTTTGCATGGTGAACGGTAAAACCGCAGGTGGTTAAGCGTTATTTTGCCGGATTATCCGGGGCTAAAAAAGGCAACGGATAAGTAGCAAATCTTTCTCTTAACCTTTCATTATCCTGCATTTTAGCGATTTGGAAAGGTATAGAAGAATTTGGCTTAACTCTCCTCAATACCAAACACTTACTTTATTTATCCAAATTTTGCCGTTTTTTTGCGAGTTCTTCGTATCTTTGCGGCATAATATATTTAGTATATGGCTGATACGAAAGAGCAATTCGAGAAAGTGATCTCCCAATGCCGGGAGTTGTTCGAAAAGAAGTTGAAAGATTACGGTCCCTCCTGGCGGATTATGCGTCCCCTGTCTGTGACCGACCAGATATTTATTAAGGCAAACCGTATCCGCAGCCTCGAGATAAAAGGGGTGAGCATGGTGGACGAAGGGATACGTCCGGAGTTTGTTGCGATCGTTAATTACGGAGTGATCGGATTGATCCAGTTGGCAAAAGGTTTTTCGGATACGACCGATATGACGAATGAGGAAGCGTTGGCATTGTACGATAAGTACATAACGGAAACCAAAGAGTTGATGTATGCCAAGAACCATGATTACGATGAAGCCTGGCGCAGCATGCGTATCAGTTCCTATACCGATCTGATCCTGATGAAGATCTACCGTACCAAACAGATAGAAAGCCATGGTGGCAAGACGATCGTATCGGAAGGTGTAGATGCCAATTATATGGATATGATTAATTACGCCTTGTTCGGTTTGATCAAACTCGAATATGGCGAAGAATAATATATGAACTATAAAGAGACTGCAATAAAGATACTGACAGAATGCAGCCGTCTGCTGATCGGGGTCGTGTTTATCTTCTCCGGTTTTGTGAAGGCGGTCGATCCGACGGGAGGTGCGATCAAGATAGGCGACTATCTGACTTCTTTCGGGTTGGATATGTTGCAGCCTTTTACCGTCCTGGCATCTTTTGCCCTTTCGGCTGCCGAGTTTGCCATGGGTGTTTGTATGTTGTTAGGGGTATACCGCCGCTACAACTCTTTCCTTGTTTTACTTTTCATGGCGTTCATGACGCCGCTGACGTTGTATCTTGCGATATTCAATCCGGTTTCCGACTGCGGTTGTTTCGGGGATGCAGTCGTTATTACGAATTGGGAGACGTTTTTCAAGAACCTGGTTCTTTCGGCTGCTGCTATTATGGTATTTATGAATTGCGGCAAGATGTTCCAGTGTTTTACTTACAAGGTTTACTGGTTCGTGGCGTTGTTTTCTTACTTCTTCTGTCTCGGTTTTGCTTACTGGAATTACAATCATCTGCCGGTCATGGATTTTCGTCCGTATAAGATCGGGGCTAATATCCCTTCTTTAATGGCAATACCCGATGGCGCTCCCGAAGATGAGTATAAATATACTTTTGTCTATGAGAAAGATGGCGTACAGAAAGAATTTTCTTTGGAAAACTATCCGCAAAATGACAGTACCTGGACATTTGTAGAGTCGAAGACCGAACTGATAAAGAAGGGATATGAACCTCCTGTGGCTTCCTTTAATATCTATAACGCCGAAGGAGACGATGTCACCGATGAAATATTACATAATCCGCAGCCGGTTCTGCTGCTGATCGCTCCGAAACTGGAAAAGGCGGATGATGAACAGATCGACGAGATAAACGGAGTGTACGATTATGCGTTGGAATATGAAGTGCCTTTCTATTGTGTGACCGGTTCCTCTCCTGAAATGATTGACGAATGGAGCGACAATACCGGTGCCGAATATCCGTTCCGTATGGCGGATGAGGTATTATTGAAGACGATCGTCCGTTCTAATCCCGGACTGGTATTGTTGAAAGACGGTACTGTGATGGGCAAATGGCATTATAACGATATCCCGGACGAGGAACATGTGAAGGCTGAGATCGAAGATCATTTGAACCTGAGTGAAACAAAAGAAAAAGAAGATGGCTGGCTTATTACCATTTTATTGACTTTTACCGTACCTTTGCTGCTCGTTTGGGTATATGACTTTTTCCGATTCCGCCGGAGACGGAAGGAGAAGGCTGAATAAAAGATTTTATTGTATTTATATATTTAATTAATTAAATCATGAGAAAGAATATTGTTGCAGGAAACTGGAAGATGAACACAACTCTTCAGGAAGGTCTGGAATTAGCAAAAGGATTAAATGAAGCTCTGAAAGGCAAAGCTATCAACTGTGATGTAATCATCGGTACTCCGTTCACTCACCTGGCAAGCGTTGCTGCTGCTATCGATACTGATAAGATCGGTGTAGCTGCTGAAAACTGTGCTGACAAAGAAAAAGGTGCTTACACTGGTGAAGTTTCTGCTGCTATGGTTGCTTCTACAGGTGCTAAATATGTAATCCTGGGTCATTCTGAAAGACGTGCTTACTATCACGAAACTCCAGAAATTCTGAAAACTAAAGTTCAGTTGGCTTTGGCTAACGGTCTGACTCCGATCTTCTGTATCGGTGAGGTACTGGAAGAAAGAGAAGCCGGTAAACATTTCGAAGTGGTAGACGCTCAGATCAAAGAATCTTTGTTCGACCTTTCTGCTGAAGATTTCGGTAAGATCGTATTGGCTTACGAACCGGTTTGGGCTATCGGTACAGGCAAGACTGCTTCTGCAGAACAGGCTGAAGAAATCCATGCTCATATCCGTGCTACACTGGCTGCAAAATATGGCAATACAGTGGCTGACGACTGCACAATCCTGTATGGCGGTAGCTGTAATGCTAGCAATGCTAAAGAATTGTTCTCTAAACCGAACGTAGACGGTGGTCTGATCGGTGGTGCTTCTCTGGCTGTTGATAAATTCATGCCGATCATTGAAGCATTTTAATGACATTATCCTGTAGGGAAAGGGTAAACGCTCTTTCCCTCCCGATTTGAACATAAAAATAAATCACAATGAAGAATTCCCCTTGTATCACTTTCTTATTCATGTTACTGGTTTGTGTGACCGGGGCGTCAGCACAAACGAGTGTCGACGGATCGGCACAGACGATCTTTGACGACCTGCAAACATCGAAGCCCGGTAAAGGCGAGGTGATTGTCAATCAGCCGGAGGCCCTTCGTAAAATGGTGGGAGTACGCCTGTATGGTGATAATGTAGAGAAGACGGATAGTACTGCCTTCCTGAAGATACAGGGATTCCGGACACAGGTGTTTTCCGGAAATAGCCAACGTAAGTCGAAAGATGAAGCGTTCGAAAAAGAAAAGAAGATCAAGGAACTTTTCCCTGATGTCCCGACTTATGTCAGCTATACCGCACCGTTTTGGAAACTGCGTGTAGGTGATTTCCGTTCACACGAAGAAGCATATCATATGCAACGCCTGTTGATGACTGCTTTCCCTTCGTTCGGAAAAGAAATGTATATTGTCCGGGAAGAAGTAAAAATCCCATTGAATTAACTAAGAAAATAAGAAACTTGTCCCCGTGCCTGACACGGATAATTATAGAAATGACAAAAGAAATAGACGACAAGACCTTGGCGGCACGCGAAGAACTGGCCGGCCATTACAAACAAATATTAGGCCTGTTGGGCGAAGATGCCGAACGTGAAGGTCTGATCAAAACGCCGGAACGTGTAGCAAAAGCTATGCAGTTTTTAACCAAAGGATACAACGAAGACCCTGCAAAGGTACTAGCTTCCGCTATGTTTCAGGAAGAGGACTACAAGCAGATGGTTATTGTAAAAGATATTGATTTCTTTTCTCTGTGTGAACATCATATGCTTCCGTTCTTCGGAAAGGCCCATGTCGCTTATATTCCCAAGAAATATATTACGGGTCTGAGCAAGATTCCCCGGGTAGTGGATATCTTTGCCCGCCGCCTGCAAATCCAGGAACGCCTGACTATGCAGATCAAGGACTGCATCCAGCAAACGTTGGACCCTCTGGGTGTCATGGTGGTAATCGAAGCACAGCACATGTGCATGCAGATGCGCGGTGTGGAGAAACAGAATTCCCTGACGACAACTTCCGACTTTACAGGTTTCTTCCAGCAGGCTAAGACGCGTGAGGAATTTATGAACCTGATCAAGAATAACCGGTAGGATTTGCGGTGACCGTACGGGATTATACGGTCACCTGATTGTTTAAGGACGTAGCACGTCTGTGAACACAGCCTTTTGATTGGTGAATTTTAATCCGTTCCCATCCTGGTATGTTCCAAATTCTGAGATGATGGCGCCATTGTCGTCTGCACGAAGGAAATGAGGAGACAAGAGTTCCTTCAGCGGAAGTATATCGCCGACTTTCATATAAGTGAAGTTGGAGACGGTGATAGCCTCTTTCTGACTTTCAGGCAATGCCGGAGGATTGGGGGTAGGATCACCGATCCCGAAATTATAAGCCGATCCGTTGCGTACCATCCATGATTCGAATTTAGCCGGATACTCAGGGGTTGCCACATGACGGTGTTCCGGGATCATTTGTCCGGGTAACAGATATATTTCGTGTCCGAAATGGCGGTTAACCGGGTCGTTAACCCAAAATACGCCGGCCATACCGGCATGTTCGAAATCTCCTAAGCCGAAATCGGATATCCACATGTTCTCCTTCATAAAGTCTGTAAAGGGAACTCCATAAAATTCAAACATTTTGAGATAGGCTTTCAGGGCGACTTCGCCGTTGAACTTTCCGCCTACATAAAAATCTGCATTTGTGTACTTTTTGGTGAATACCTTTTCTTTTGTCTGTTCCATGTTATCTTTACTTTTATTTGTTTATACTATTCAGGGAAGCTATGCTGTCGGCAAGTGCCTTGAAGTTGTCGAGGACTTTCCGGTAGGTTGCCTGATGACGGGGATCGGGCCTGAACCGTTGTTGTTCCTGATGCAGGGTGTCGATCTTTTCATAACTATTCCAAAGACCTGTACCTTTCAGGGCGAGTGCCGCAGCTCCCAACGAAGCCGCCTCCTGCCCGATGTTTGTCTTTTGGATTTCCAGTTCGTAGATGTCGGCAAAGAGTTGCATCCAAAAATCACTTTTTGTGCCACCGCCGACAAATAACATCTCGGAGAATGAGGCGTGATATTTCCGGAACAGATCCAGTGCGATACGAAGATTCAAAGCGATACCTTCCATGGTGGCACGAATCAGGTCGGCACGTGTATTCCCCAATCTCAGTCCGGTAAAGGCTCCTGTCATATCCGGGCTGGGCTCGATGCTTGAACCGCCAGCCAGGCTTGGGTTGAAGAGCAGGCCATTCGCACCCGGAGCCGAAGTCTCTGCCAGTTTGTTCATGGCTATATAGGCGTCTTCTCCACCTTGTTCTTCGGCCGATAACAGATCGGGACAGATCGTATTTCGTACCCATTGCAGGCTACTCCCTGCCGAGAATATGCAGGTGGCGGAGGCATACATTCCTTTGATGACGTGTGCAAAGACATAAGGCTTTTTGTCAAAGTCGAGCACCGGATTTTCGGATACCAGGGCGATCCAGGCAGAAGATCCCAGCGAGGTATAAATACGGGAAGGCTTGATACCTTTGCTTCCCAGGGCCATACAAGAGTTATCCACACCACCGCAGATAACCCTGACATGTTCCGGCAATCCGGTTTCGAGAGAGGCTTCGGGAGTAATTGTCCCGACGATAGCGTCCGAGTCCAGTATTTCCGGGAATATATCCGGGCGGATGCCGGAAGCCTGTATATATTCCTCTTTATAGTTCCAGGTTTTTAAGTCGAAAACTCCGCTTCCGGAGGCATACGAATAGTCGGTGCAAAGGCGGCCGGTAAACCGGTAGTTACAGTAGTCTTTTGTTCCGATTATTTTGTTTGTAACCTCATATTGTTCTGGGTAATGTTTCTTGTACCACATGATCTTGAAGACCGAATAACATTCCGGCGGGAAACCGTTGCCGGTTGTCTCATACCATTCTTTATAATCGATCCGGTTGAAGAACGTTTCAGCTTCGCTACTGGCCCGGCGATCGGACCAGATAGGGGTGGCAGCCTGCAACAGGCTACCGTCTTTGCCGATTGGGACGACGCCCAGGCTGTGTCCGGAGATGGCAAGGGCGGTTATTTCATTTTTATCGATCTTAGTCTTATCCAGCAGGTGCCGGGTGGAACGGATGATAGCCTGCCACCAGTCTTCGGGTGCCTGTTCTTGCCAGCCAGGTTGCGGGTAGGCAGTCGGATAGGGGATAAAGACGGAATGTAGAGCCTCTCCGTTGCGATTGAAGAGAGAGGCTTTTATTCCTCCTGTTCCCAGATCATAGGATATTACTTTTTCATTCATGTGCTTCCCTGTTTATACATTCTTCCATGATCCTAAGAGCCGATTTATAGCCAATGCCGAAACGGCTGACGCCCATTTGATACATTTCCAGCAATGTGTCGAGCGTGCGGACACCTCCTGCCACTTTTAATTTGATGGCGTCACCGACGGTCTCTTTGATCAAATCGATATGATGGAGCGTAGTTGCTCCCGCCCAGCCGGTTCCGGTTTTAATGTAATCCGCTCCGGCTTTCAGGATGATGGAGGAAGCTGTTTTTATCTCTTCATCGGTGAGGAGGACGACTTCCATGATTACTTTTAAAGGAAGAGGGGAAACGGCGGCTTTGATCTGCCGGATTTCGTCTTCTATATCGTTCAACATGCCGGACTTTAGTTTGCCGATATTCAGAACCATGTCGATTTCGTTGCAGCCAGCCTCTTTCAGTTCTTTAGCCTGGAACAGCTTGCTTGCCGTTGTCTCTCCGCCGGAAGGGAAACCGACAACACCTCCGATTCCGATCTGCGAATGGTCTTTCAGTTTCTCAAAAACGAGCGGAAGCATGCCGGGCATGGGGAAGATGCAAATGAAGTTGTGTTTTATGGCTCCGTCGATGATGTCTTCCACGTCCTGACGGGTGGAATCTGCACGTACGGCACTGATGTCGATCAGGCGTGCGATTTCCCGGGAGGAAATGATTGGATTGTGAGTGCTCATGATTATAAACTTGTGTAACCGCCGTCAACAATTAAATCTGTCCCTGTTGTGTAGCGTGCGGCATCGCTTAACAGGTATAAATAGGCTCCGATAAGGTCTTCCGGCACACCGAGGCGACCGGCCGGGATTTTCGATATCCATCCTTTGTGCATGTCCTTCATCTCTGCAACCAGCTCAGTTGCCATATATCCCGGACTGACACAGTTGACGCGTATATTATACTTGGCCCATTCGACTGCCAGTGCTTTAGTCAGCAGAAGCACACCACCCTTTGAGGCACAATAGTTGGCTATTGTCTGTGGGGTGTTGATGATGTGGGCGGACATGGAGGCCGTGTTTACGATACTGCCGGCTTTCCCTTCTTTTATCATCTGGCGGGCTGCGGCCTGGGCTGTCAGAAAGACGCCGTTCAGATTGATGTCGACAACTTTCTTGAAGTCTTTGGATGAGATTTCCTCTGCTGCATAAGTGTTTGCTATTCCGGCATTGTTGATGGCAAAGTCGATGCTGCCGTACTCTTTGATAAATGTGTCCATCATTTGTCCTACATCTTCTGCATCCGTCACATCGCAGCGGATGGCGATGGTGTGGGCTGAGTAACGGGCGGCCAGTTCTTTGGCTGTCTTTTCTGCCTCTGCAATATCTATGTCGACAATGGCGATAGAGGCGCCCATTTCTGTGAATGCATCGGCAAGACATTTCCCGATACCGCGTGCGGCTCCGGTGATAAAGCCTTTTTTCCCTTTCAGGCTGAATAAATCGAGTGTACTCATGGTTGTGTGTTTATATTATTTGTCGTAAATCTTATCACCTTGTCCGATGACCGAACAGTTTTGCTGTTCGACTTTCAGACGTTCCGCATATTTCCGTAGCTGTGCTTTATGCCGTTCGCAGGGAACGAGGTCTTTTTCAATATCTCCGCGTGGAGTAGCTTTCAGCCGCTTTTGTCCGGTGCGGATGATTTCGACGGCACGGACATATTTCTGCTTGTCGTTTCTGATTTTATCCAGGCATGGACTGACTTCCGGGCGGTCGAAAGATATTTGTGCGGTCAGTTTTCGGCCGTGGTGGTTGAGGTCCCAGATGTTTACTTCCGTCAGTTTTATTAATTCTTGTATTTCGTAATTATATAGCGGGCTTCGTCCGGCAAGTGTAGAGTCGAAAGCGGACTCATAAACCGGATAGTAAACGCCGTTCAGGTCCATCCAGGTGTAAAGTATCTCTTTATCTTTGGGGGATAATTTCACATCGTGATGATTGCCTTCAATGACCTTTGTCAGTTTGCTGGCATGCGATCCCCAGGAATAAGGCTCCTGTATCTGTGCGGGGCCTCCACCGATGAGTGTAATTTCTTTCTTTACATATAAATTGACGTAGGCGGCATTGAAGAATGGATTTTTGTCTTTTGCCAACACCAGCTTGTTACGGTTCTTCTGGTCGAAATCATGACAACGTACACAGCTTTTATCCAGAATCGGTTGAACCTGTTCCATAAAGGAGAAGTTCCTGGGTGCCTTACCCATCCAGCCATTCATCTTTACAGGAGCCTTTTTTAAGGCCAATGGTTTGGGACCCATTGCACTCGGAACACTCAGGCGGTCTTCGTGGCAACCGATACAACCATTTACCTCTCCCGGCATAACCATTGTTCCGCTGCGCATGGATTGGATCATTTTCTTATCCTTGTCGAGCAACTGGAAATAGACGAATGTACCCGAAGGAACTTCGAAATTAGCAGAACCGTCTTCTTCTACCGGTACTTCTCCCAGGATACGTTTGTTCTCGAAGCTGTGCCAGTTAACGGCCGGTGCCTGCTCGCCTTGTCCGCCCCAGCCGTTCTTTGTCCATGTCCTTTTCTCCGGAGATTCGATGACACGCAGGTATTTGGCTGTTCCCGGTTCGACGCCTTTCATATGTGTGCCATGATAAACATTTTGCACGTAGAAGGAACCTTTCTTATCTGTATAATTCCTGTTGGATGGTATAGCGTGAGGTTTAGGGCGCGGTTCGATAATCATCGGATCGAAAAGGCTTCTGTTTCCTTCGATAATCAGTTCCTGTGTTCCGTCGCGACCGATCAGGTAGATGCCGGATTTGGAGTCGAGATGCATCCATCCGCCCGGCTTTGCCCAGATTGTACGGGAAGCCAGAAAGAAGTTCTCATTGAGAGGATAAGGGTCTTCAAAGAAGTATTCGATCCATTTGAATGAGTCGAGGTCGCCGTTGTCAACCAGTTTCCTGCTGTCTTCGGGCCATATCTGTACGACGGGGTCAACGCCGTCTACTCCTTTTTTTCTGTCTATAATGGCAAGGGCTCCCCAGGGACGGTCATGGCAGGAGCCGAAGATACAGATTACCTGGTCGGTTCCGGGGATTTGCCGGGCGTCGATTACTCCGCCCGGCGATTGAGTATTGTTGCCATAGTATATAGAATGTTTTGTTCCGTCGGGGTTTACCGTCCATAGTCCCTGTGCATCACCGAAATTACGGTCCACGTATTCCCAGCGATCGTAGAGGATTCTACCGTCGTTCAATAAAGAGGAATGTCCTTCGAATAACGTGCTAACGCCGATTTGTGTGATATTGGCACCATCTGCTTCCATCCGGTACAGGTTGCACATGATATGTCGGTTGCACATGCAATATTTGGGCTGGCGGGTGGAACTGAACACGATTCCTCCGTCCGGCAGATATAAAGGATCTATATCGGATACTCCTTCGGCGAAAGTTAATTGCTTTAATTCGCTTCCATCTGTGTTTATTTCATAGATATGATAGAAATCATCCTTATTTTTCCGCATGGAAAAGATGATCTTTTTCCCGTCGAAAGACAATTCAGGATCGCGGACCAATCCGTCTTTCAGTTCGATAAGTGTGGTCGTATTCCCTGTGTTCACATCAAAAATACGCATGGCACCTCCCGGGAAGAAACTGCTTTCATTGATTTCCTCTTTCTGGAAAAGAGTGGCGGTATTATGATGGTCCGGGGCATACTGTTCCCTTTCTATATACAATATTTGTTTTCCCGCCAATTGTTCTTTGGCCTTTGCGGTGAGTGTAATTTTCTTCGGGTCCATTTGTTCGGCGGAAAGTTGCATACTCCCTATGCAGACTGTCGCCAGAAGGATGATGAATTTGCTGTAGTTTCTCATGATATGTGGTTATTTATATTGTTTACAAGTATATCCCAAACTGGTAGAGATACTATTCGCTGTTTGGATTAATTCTTTTGCGACTACAGGAAAGATACTTTTGGTTAGACGGCCGGATGGACCGGACGTCCAGATTGTTGCGACAATATTATTAAATTGATTAAATATAGGTGCAGCGATACATTGCACACCGGCCATTTCTTCTTCCAGGTCTACTGCATATCCGATTTTCCGAATGTGTTCGAGCTCTTTTTTCAGTTGAGCTTCGTTTTCGATAGTATGTTTGTTGAAGACGGTATATTGTATCGTTTCCAGTGCTTTTTCGAGTTCTTCTTCCGGCAAATAGGCGAGGGTCAATTTGCCGGGGGCAGAGGCGTGCAAGCAGAAGCTTGTTCCGGGACGTAGCAGGAAGGTGAAATTGTGAGATCCCAGTACTTGCTCCAGCAGGACTATTCTGTTTTCCATAAAAACGCCGAGCATAATACTTTCTTTGATCTTATCGCGCAGCGCTCTCATGGGTGAAAGAGATTGTTCCACTATATTGGATTCGCCCAAAGCTGCCAGACCCAGTTTTAAAAACTTTTTGGAAAGGAAAAACTGTTGGGTATCGATGTTTTTTGATAGATATCCCATATTGAGCAAAGAGTTCAGCAGGCGGAAAACAGTCGTTTTGGGTGTATTCAGCAGGTTGACTGTTTCCTGCATGGTTAACCCGTTCGGATACTTGATAAGTAGCTCCAGCAGTTCAAAGCTTTTTTCAAGCATGGGGATGTTATATTTATCTCCGTTTTTTACTTCTTTTGTTTCTTCCTGATTCATCATATTGTCACTTTCTTTTTTTTGTTTCTTATTTGAAATCACATTTCTTATTTGAAACAAATTTCGCGTTTTTATAATAAATAGACTTCATGTATTTTGTTAATTAATTAATAACAACAAGGGGTAAGGTTATATAATTTGTTAATTTGCAACCATGGAACAAATGTGTGGAATATGAAAAACGGGAACACGTCAACCGTGTTCCCTGTTTTTATATTTTGATTGATTCAAATATTTTGCTTATGCATTTTCTTATCCTATTTATCTTCAGGTAACCAATATTTGTATCCTTTCGATTTTACTTGTGCCCAACTTTGGGGAGAGATGCTATTCCCTTTGATCGGATCCAACGTCAGGTCTTCTGATTCGAAGGTTAATACATCGGTATAATCCTGCCCGATTACATTCTTGTAATGAATGGTAAGGGTCTTTGTTTTAGGATCATATTTGTTGTCTTCCGTGACACCTTGTACGGTGCTATAGGCAAATGTTCGGGCTGGGAAGTCATTGTTTCCTGCCAGGATGGGTTCGATGGTGTAAGTTCCGGCAACCTGGTCGTTCAATGTGAACAGGTTATACATCCAACCGGAACCATGATAGGCGAAGACTTCGAAACTCCAAACCCCGGTTCCCCAGATTATATACTTTCCTTTTAGTTCAGGGGTATCGCCCAACGGTGTGATATATTTATATTTACGATGTCTGCCGTCTGCCGGTATGTTTTCGGCTCCGTTTCCTAACAGACGGGCTGAGAGGTAACGGCCTGTCGGTATTTCTGGTATCGGAAAACCGGACCAGTCGACCACTCTTTCCAGGTCTACATTGAGTTTGGATACCATGAAGTTGTAGTATTGGCGGCTCAGTGTAGCATTTCCTGTCTCTTTTATTTTCAGGGCAAAAGCGAAATCGGCATACGTTTCCATCTTGTCGCGTTCGATGGGAACCTGAAATGTCAGAGACGTGGAGGCTGTTCCTGCTTTAATGACGACAGGGAATCCTTTTCTTGTCTGGTCGTAAGGGATGTTTGTCGTGTACAGTGACGGATCCGGAATATAACGTTCGGCATTTTTTGAAATGTTATAGTCTTTCACGGCTTCTTCGTCAAAATCGATCAGGATTTCCAAATCTTCATGGGCGGAAAGCGATCCTCCTATTCCTATTTTGAAAATAATATTGGCCGTGCCGACTTTGTAGTCTACTAAAGTGTCCGTGTCGTAACTGTCGTTGATGATCTTTAGTGTATCAACGAAAGTATAAGCTTGGATACCAGTTATCTCGCGCTCCGTGGCGGAGGTCGATTCTGAATTGATGATATAAACTTCCTGTTTATAAAATTCTTTATTTTCGTAATCTAGCTTTCCACATGCTGCTGTTATCAGCGTAAGCGTGAAAATGGTTATATAAGACAAATATGTTTTCATATACGTTATTATTTTTATAGGATATTAAAATTACCATCCCGGATTTTGAACAAGGTCTCCCCAGTGATTTGCCACATCCTGGTAAGGAATCGGCAGGAAGTAGTTTTTTTTCTTGAACAGGTAACCGTCTATGATGGTCCGGTCATAAAAACTACCGTCGGTGGCTTGATAATTGCAACCATATACGGGGCCGTTCATTCCTTTGTTGTTACCGAATTGATCTCGTTCGTTTATCTCTGCATCTTTCCATCTGCGCGAGTCGAAATATCTCTTGCCTTCAAAAGCGAATTCGACATATCTTTCTCTTTTGATTCTTTCCCGATTTACATCTTGGTTTCCCGATCTGTAACCCGGTAGTCCGGCTCTGTAACGAACGTAATTCAGATATTTCAAAACATCCGGATTCTGTGGGTCATATTCATTTAATGCTTCGGCATACGATAAATAGATTTCCGCCATTCTGAATACAGGATATTGTTTATCGAAACTTCCGGCTGCGTTTTGATCTTCGTCATTGATCCATTTTACGATCTGGTAGCCGGTACGGATAGAAGGACGGTCGGATTGTAAATATCCGTCAACCATATTGGCACGGTAATCGGCATAGTATATGCTTCCGGTATTTTCGACATAGCCTTTCCCGATGAACCCGATCGTTGCATAAAAGCGAGCTTCCCTGTTCAGGCATCTGTTGGGCACTTTTTGAATCGTGTTGTTCAGTTTGAATCCGGTTATTATGGGAGAAACTTTGTCTTTCTTCCCTTCTCCATGAATGAAGTAGTTGTCGCCGATGGTGGTCATTCCCAGATCGATGTACAACTCTTTTTCTTCCTCGATTGTCTTGCCGTTATTCATAAAATAAGCATCGACAAGCTTTTGTACGGCACATAATTTTCCGGCCATACCGGCGCCCTGTCCTTTGTTATAGTTGCGGGGGAAACCTAAACGGCTTAACGAGGAGCTTTGTCCGGATGTGTTCACCTGCCAGATTACTTCTTTGTTCCAGTAATTTTTCCCTCCGCTGAATAATGCTTTATAAGACTGGTAGGCATCAATGCCGGCAGGTCCGTTCGGCCATTCGATATTGTTGCCTTCGAATTCGCCGAGCGGAACGGTTGTATAGCCGTCGTTGGCGGGCATCGTAAACAAGTCGAATTTATTTAAATCGATAATATCTTTAGCTGCTTTGGCAGCTTTTTTCCATTTCTCCATATCAGGTGATTGTACGTTGAAATATGGGACACCTTCTTTATTAACAAAGTCGCTATAATCTGGATTCCCGTTTACCAACGGACTGGCAGCCCATAATAATAAACGAGCTTTAACAGCCATGGCTGCCTCTTTGGAAGGACGACCGTAATCGGAAGTCAGGATGTCTTCGTTGTTGGGAAGTTCGACAATACACTGTTCTAATTCTTTTAGGATGAAATCCGTACATTCGTCCAATGTTGATCTGGTGGTAGGGTATTCTTCCAGTTGCGAATAGTCGATTGTTTTGTCGATGATGACAAACGGACCATATAATTCTATCATTTGGGAATAATAGAAGGCTCTTAAAAAGCGAGCATCTGCAGCATAACCTTCTACTTCGCCCTCTTCTAGCAGTTTATCATTTGCTAAATGAGAGTTTTCCAGAAATTGGCAGCATAATCGAATGGCTTTGTAATAGTTTTTCCAATATTCGTATATCGGTTTGTCTGCGTCATATTTACCTTGGGCAAAAGTTAGACAATTATAACTGTCTAAACCGCCATGGGCCTCATCGTAATTACAGTTGAAAGGCCAACCGTTGACCATGTCTGCATAGTTGGGCATGGCTCCGTAGCAAGCGGCCCATGCTTTTCGTATGCTGTTTCGTTCAGTCCAGATATCGTTCAGGTTTTCTACCTCATTCAAATACTCATTTGCATCCAGATAGTTGCAAGAGTTAAAACCCGCCGACAAGCAAAGGCTTAATGCTAATTCTATAATATATGTTGTTTTCATGATTTGTATTATAAATTAAAACCGATTTCAAAACCTAATGTGATCGTTCTTTTTAGCGGATATGCATATGGAGATGTTAATTCTGGATTCCAATCCTTGAATTTGGAGAACGTACATACATTATCGCATCTTCCGTAGAAATAGATACTCTTGAAGAATTGATTTTTGTCTTTAGGTATCCAGTTATAACCCAATTCTATGTCGGCAATTTGCAAATAAGAAGACTCACGAAGCCAGAAGGTAGATTGTTGGGCATTGTTTCTGTTTTCAGATCCGAAAGCCAGACGCGGATAAGTCGCATTCGGATTTTCTGTGGCAGTAGTTCCTGAATAAGAGGCCGGTGTCCAGTGGTCGTTCATTGCGGCATAATACAATGCTCCGTTTTCGTTGATTACTTCCTTGCCGTTGGAATCATATGGATTGAAGGGTATTCTACCTCCGCTGATCGTCCTGTAAACATTCGACTTTCCGATGAGTCGCGATGCCAGAGTGAAGTTTTTGTAACTGATGTCGAAAGCCAACGAGTAAGTCCATTTGGGATACCGGTTTCCTAACCATACACGGTCGGTAGGCGTAATTACACCGTCTCCGTCTATATCTTTATATTTTATATCGCCGGGCTTTACATCATTCCATGTCTGAACAGGACTATTGTTGATGTCTTCTTGGTCTTTGAACAGGCCTAAAGCAATATAATTGAGAGATCTTCCGTAGTCCAGGCCGATACCGCTCTGGTAAGGAACTTTCGGGTCTAATTGTCCGTTTTCTTTGATCTCGTTATTATTGTAACTGATGATACCTTTTATGTAATTGATTCTGAAATTATTCCATGAATTGGAATAAGTGAAATCGAAGTCAACACCTTCGGAAATAGTGCGTCCCAGATTGGCTTTTGGTATGGTCGGTAAGCCTAATGTGGATGGCAGACGGTTCAGGTCGATCAATTGCATCTCGTTGTCGTAGCGGTATAACTCAGTGATTAATTTGAATTGTTCAAATAAACCGATTTCTATTCCGAGATTAATTTTCTTGTTGCGCTCCCAAGTTAAGCCTAATTGTTCCAGTCGTGTTTCGCCAATACCTCCAATGCTGACGCCACTGCCTGCGGCATTACCGAAACCGAATGAATAACCGGTCAGAGGACCTGTCGCTGCCAAATAACCAAAACGTTTGGCACTACCCGGAGCCCCTACTTCACCATAAGTGACTCGGATTTTAAATAGATCCACTACAGGACGTAAACCTGACCAGAAGTTTTCATCCGAAATCAGCCAACCTACGCCAATAGAAGGGAAGGTAGACCATCTCTTATCCGGTGTAAAGAGTTGAGAGCCTGATGCCCCTATATTCACATCCATAAAGTAGCGATGCTTCCAGTCGAATGTCAAACGGCCTGCCAACGATTGTTCGCGTGAGGCCAATGCGTTGATCAGCAATTCGGCTCCTTTCCCTTGGGGTGCATCTGTCAGATATTCTCTTTGCTTATAAAGGAACAATCCTGTTGTGTGAAGATCGGTGAAGAAAGTTCTGCTGTAATTTGCGCTACCTTGTACTTCTATAACTCTGTTTCCTGTTGGTGCTACATATTTAAAACTCATTTTGTCGTCGACATCCGGGGTTTTATTAATGGTGACCAGATTGCCTTCTTCGTCTCGCCCGGTACCCATATAACTATGGGCGAAGTCAGGAGCATGTTTTTGATACTTCTTTTCGTACTTGTGCGTGTAATAGTTGTTTTTTGTAAAAGAAGCAATAAAGTTGACAAATAGCCCTTCTGTTATAAAGTCAAGTTTTTGAACGATATTCAGGTTGGTTGACATGTGATTGGCATAATCTTTTACAAAACCAGTCTTTGTCAGCAACGAATACGGGTTTGTCACACCGGGCGGCTCTTCTGGAGCTGTACCGTTCGAGTATTCGGCCGGGAAAAGCGTCGGGTTTAGATTATTCATAATATTCAGAAGATTGTCAACGCCTTGACCCGGTTCTGTCGTTGTATTGTAACGACCGTCAAATCCTAAAGCTAATGTTGTTGAAGAGCTCACATCGGCTTTGATATTTGAACGGAAATTGAACTGGTTGTAATCGGCATTGGAATCATTTCCGCTGTTGAACATACCATTTTCTTTATAAAAACCTCCGGACATGTAGTAGGTTACCACGTTTCCTCCACCGCTGATGTTGAAGTTCGCTTTTTGAGAGAAATTATTCGGTTTAACCATAGTCTTGTACCAATCCACATTCGGATAAAAGTCCATATCCGCATCACCGAATTTCTCTATATCCTGATCTGAGTAATACGGTTTTTTCCCTCTGACAACGTATGCTTCGTTTTTCATCTTGGCATAATCAACTGCATCTACCCACTTGGGTTTGTAAGTCGAGTTGTTAATAGAAGCTGAATAGCTGACTCTTACGGATGGTTTTGCTAAAACTTTTCCTGTTTTTGTTTTAATAACAATGATACCGTTGGCTCCTTCCAGACCATATACAGCTGTTGCTGAGGCATCTTTTAAAACGGAGAAGCTTTCAATATCATTCGGGTCTACGTCGTCAATCGTTCTTTTTAATCCGTCAATTAAGATAAGAGGTTCACTATTTCCTGTCACAGAGTTGATCCCTCTGATAATAAAGGAGGCACCATCTTTTCCTGGTTGTCCGGACTTTTGTACAAAGGTAACGCCTGCTACTCTACCAGCCAATTGGGTTGATAATGATCGTGTTGGCGCTTTTAATTCACTTGGTTCAAGAGTCGTAATAGCACCTACGATACTTACTTTTTTTTGAGAGCCGACACCTGTGACAACAACTTCATCCAGAAGTTCAGAGTCTTCTTCCATTTCGACAAGAAGGGAAGTCAGTTCCTGATTCTTTAATTTACTGATATTTATTTCTTTCGTTTTGTAACCGAGATAAGAGAATACGAGGGTCGAATTTCTTGGTACATTGCTCAAGCTAAAACTTCCATCTTCTCCAGATATTGTTCCGATCAGCGCGTTGGCTTTAACGTGAATTGTTATATACGCTAATTCTCCTAAAGCATCTTTTACTTTACCAGAAACCAAAACGTTGTCTTTGGCTTGTTGGTGCTTGGTCGGTTGTTGAATAGGGGAAGGCTCTCCTATATTATCCGCCCATATATGCCCTACAAAGAATGAGAAAAATAATAAAGACCCCAAAGGTCTAAAAATGTGTGTACAGATTGAATTTGGATGATAAAATGTAATATCATCTTTTATGCGATTTTTTTTCATACTTTTGTATGCGTTTTTGTTAGTATTAATTTAATGAGAAAAGAGGTACTAATTTAAGGCTGATAAGTGAGGCAACACTTATTGGCCTTTTTTGTACAAAGGCAAGTGATTGTGTTTATTTCATAGGCATGTGAATTTAAAATGTTACTAAATGTTTAACTGTATTGTATTGAATTTGAACGCGTAATATCATTTGTTTAGGGTTTGTGATACAAAACTAAGTTTCATATACAAAACTAAGTTTCTGTATAGAAACTTAGTTTTGTATATGAAACAAATATGAAGTTTTTTTGTGGAATAAATATAGTTTGATATATTAAAAAAAGTGAATTTTTGAATATTTTGCAATTCTTGCAGAAGTAGTAACTACTCACCTAATGTGGAAAGTGACGAGACATTTTTTGAAGAATCCGAGAAAGGTAACCGTCATCTCAAACGTCCTCCCCGCAAAAGGGGGACCGATCCTAAAAGCAGTGGTATATCGGATAACAAGGCTAAGGTTATAGTAACTGCCGACAGAAAGAACGACCTGAACATGACATGCTGTGGAAAAGGAAGGCTGACCAAAGCGGACATCGCGGAAAGCCTGGGAACTCCGCTGGACAAGGACGTAATTCTTTGCTCTGACGGCCATGTAAGTTATAAGGGGTATGCAAACGACAACCACCTGAAGCATGTAGTGTTAAGAGACGACATAAAGCAAAGGGTCAAACAGGAAAGATTCCATATACAACACGTGAACTCGTTACACAACAGATTGAAGAAATGGATCGCTTCCACCTTTTGGGGAGTCTCTACGAAATACCTGCAGAATTACTTGAACTGGTTTAAGGTAGTGGTAACTGTACTTAAAAAGGAAGCGAACCACGCAAATGCTTTACTGAGGCTGTCAATGATGGAGAATAAGGCTCTCTTTGTAACGCAGTAATCAACTACAGCCACAAAATACCTATGACATGCGCAAGAAAATCAGCATTTATTCTGATCTTATTTTATTGGAAATCAGAAGTATTATGTCTTCGTTAGTCCGGGACAACAATGAGTATGAGAAACAACTATCGAATAACTCAATAATCGTCATTCGGGCATAGGTGAGTAGTTACCAGAAGTAGTAAGATGACAGGGCAACCGCATCAAATTATTTGAAAAGGGGGCAGCAAAGACTTTTTGAGGCTTGAAACGTCTTCGCTTTTCCGAAAGACTCTATCCTGCAATGGGGTTTATATATTTTGCTTTCACCCTTCATCGTGTATACTATGTTGTAATATAGGTAATTGTGGTGAAGGGTGGTGAAGCGGGGATAAAATGTTGTTTTCGAAAAAAAAGCGTACGTTTTTTTCCTGGAATGCGTACGGTTTTTCTTTAACGGACAGGCATCGGTTGTCCAACGAATAACTATCTGTTTCCAAACGGATGCCTGCTCACCGGAAGGTTTCCCGTTTCGGGCGTGAAGGCAGGCGGGAAAATGTTGCCTTCACCACAAGAGGCTGTAATACATCGTGTTACGTGTGTGAAGGATGAGGTGCGAAAATCATGGAGGGGAAGTAATGTTTCCGTCACGAACTTTCTCATGCTTAAAACTACCTTTACTGTCTTGCAAAACGGTGTTTTCTTTCGGACGAGAGATGCTTTTGATGCGGTTGCCCTGGTAAGATGAAGATTTATCCAGATTTTTGATTTATTATTGTAATTATTCATCTTTGTATGCGACTGATGTAGTAAACAATACGATAACGAGTTAATGAATGCACAGCAACAAGAGAAGGAGTTTATAGCGCTTGTAGAAGAATATAAGCAGGTTCTATATAAGGTCTGCTATATCTATGCAAGTGATCCGGAGAATCTGAACGACCTGTATCAGGAAGTCGTGATCAACCTGTGGAAAGCCTTTCCCCGCTTCCGGAGCGAGTGTAAGGCTTCCACCTGGGTGTATCGCATCGGGCTGAATACTTGTATTTCTTTTTTCCGCAAGTCAAAGTCCAAACCGGAAGTGATACCGATTTCGGTCGACCTGGAAGATTTTGTGGAAGAAGAAGATAAAACAACCCAGCTTCATGAACTTTATCGGATGATAAACCGGCTGGGACGTTTGGAGCGTGCACTGATCCTGCTTTGGCTGGAAGAAAAGAGTTATCAGGAGATGGCGGATATTACCGGACTTTCCCGTAATAATGTGGCAGTAAAACTCAATCGTATTAAAGAGAAGCTAAGAATCATGTCAAACAGTTAAATTAAAAAGAATATGGAACTGGAAGAATTAAAAGCAGGTTGGAATGTGCTGAACGAGCGATTGGCACAAAATGAGATATTGAATAAAAGGATCATTAAGGAGATGATAATTAATCGGACACAGTCGGCCTATGAACGGTTGTTCAGGTTTGATTTGTTTGGACTTATATTGGCATTCGTGATGTGTGTGTTGTTTCCTGTGCTAGTTGTGACAGGTAAAATCGTGATGCAGCCGCTCTCTTTTGCTGTATTGGAAGGGACTATTGGCATAGGATTTATTATACAAGTCTTTTTCTCCGCTATCCTTCTTAGGTTCAATATGGAGAAGAAGAGGATTTGTGAACTGGCCCGGCTTACGTTAATTTATAAACTTTGGATGAAAAGGAATTTCATGTTTGCTTCGGGACTTGTAGTTTCAGCTCTGATTGCTTTTCTGTTTATTGAAAAGGCCCGGCTTGTCGCTAATTGGGAAATACGTCTGATATTAATATTGCTCTTTATTTCTATTATGATGTTCTATCAAATCCGTTTTTACCTGAGAAATATCCGAACAATAGAGAAAGGCCTGGAAGAACTGAAGGAGTTCGAAGAAGAAGTGGGTTAGAATAGGTCGGAATGGGTGACATTAAAAAGACAAGTCATGACGGATATATCTTTTTTATCGGTGTTGGCCCCCGTCTTGATTTTAAATTGAAATCGGTGGTAGTAACTTATGTTGATTTTGATGAACACCGTCCCTCTGATTTTGAACCTATCAAAGAAAAGCTGGATGGCATTCATCCTGTCCTGTTCGGTTTGAAATGTGTGGGTGGCATCCGGAAAGACTTCAGGAATATGCAATTAGGATTTAATATCGCTTATTTACCTAGTTTTACCCGTTTATCGGATGGAATACGTGACCGTACATTTACATTTGGATTATCTTTGGGGTACAAATTAGGAACAGAAAAGACGGGTACTATTCGTAGCGTTCGTCGTCATAAATAATAAGATATACAGCTTATGGATCGTAGCAAAGATTCTTCTTATTGGATTGAAAAACTAAATATGTCTCCGCATCCGGAGGGTGGTTATTTTAAAGAAGTATATCGTCCGGACAGGTGGAAACCTATTTCCGGATATCCATCCGACCGCAGAGTGTTGACAACAATCTATTACCTGTTGGAAGAGGCGGACTTTTCGGCTTTTCACCGTATTCAATCTCCGGAAAGCTGGTTTTTCCATAAGGGCGAACCTTTACATATCTATTCTTTCGAAAAAGGACAACTTGTTTGTCGTGAACTTTCGGATCAGGAGGGAGGACAGTTACAGATCACTGTTGAACCTGATATTTGGTTTGCTGCCCGCCTGAAAAATCCGAAAGGTTTTACATTGGTAAGTTGTGCTGTCGCTCCTGGATTTGAATATAAAGATTTCGAACTGGCCCGGAAAGAAGAACTGGTCGTTAGGTATCCTCAGGAAAAAGAGATTATTGAACAATTGTGTAGATAGAGAAAACTATCTACACAACTAAAATATAGGCTCTGTATTTTGTCTCCTTTGTCACCGGGCATAAAGATAAGTATCCTTCCCTGATTTTGCCATTTTCTATGGTGAGCGGGTAAGCTCCTTTCATGAAACGATGACGTTCGTAGGCATCTCCGGCTTTACTGTCATAAGTGATATGGAAATCGCCAATGGCATGCGGAGCTAGATATTTTTGACTGAGGCGGAGGGCGACCATTCCCATCGTATAGCGCATATTGATCTCGATACAGGGATGGAGGGCATACGAACCGTCTTTTGTTTTGTAGACGATCATATCCACTCCCAGATATCCATGGTATATATTTCCATAAATGCTTTTCAGGGCTTCTGTAACCGCTTCCTGGGTCCGCTGGTAAACATCTTCTCCTATCCAACGTTTGATCGGTGTAGCCAGATATTCCTGACTTCCCAATACATTTCCGGAGTAGGAACCTTTTTTTTCCGTACTGAAGACGGAGAGTCCTTCATAGGTGACATGGCCTTCCCCATCGGAATAAAACTCCATCGCTAAATCATGGACCTTGTCTAGTCCGCATTCAATACTGACAGTGCCCTGTTTATTGATAGCCCCTTCTATCCAGGTACGGTCTTTGGGGGTGAGTTTGCGCTCCGGTATCCAGTGCAAACCGCGTCCGGACGAAGAATAAGGAGTCTTTACAACAAAAGGGGCATTTTGCAGGATCTGGTATTTTTCTATTTCCCTGATCTTTTTGCAGAATTTCGGAGTAGCCGGTATGGGAAGGTCGGGTAACAGCTGGCGGATTCGTTCAAGGCATTCTGCCGCTGTCTGCCTACCGGTCAGCCGGAAATATTCTTCTTTCCAGGTCGGTACGGATAAATTCAATTGTAATTCTTGTTTCAGTTTCTCAAAGACGTGCAGGCTGTGCGGAGATATTCCCCAGGGAGACGCAGCCAGTTCCGGAAGAGAAGGAGCTAACTCTTTCAATTCTTTTACGGAAACAAGCGTGGCAAACGGCCTGAGCTCTTTGGGTTGTAAAGAAAAGAAACGAGGCGAAGCGATCTCTTCTGTAAATACGTAATCGTTGCTATCGGCATACCATACAGGAAGATATGATAACTCCTGTATCATTCTTCGTACGTTTGCCGGAGGTGTATAGTTCTCCGTGCCTAGCAGTACGGCAGTTTCATGTCCGGGATTAAATAAATGTATCTGGGATATCATATAAAATAGTAGATGTATATAAACAGCGAAGCCGTCTGTTAGCGAGACGGCTTCGTTTTATTTATTCAAGATTTTCATCTATTGCATCGATCTTTTTAATTATGAGCGCCATCTCATCTTTTAGTTTTTCGATCTTGCGCTCCATCTCTTTCACGAGACCGCCACCGCCTTTCGAGGAGATGCTGAGGAAGCCGATATTATTTTCGTATGTCTGCAATTCATTTTTCATGCGGTCATACATTCTCATCAGCTTTTCGCGTTCGCCATACAGTTTGCCTTTTCCATGTTCGCCTGCCATATCGTTCAGGTTACTGCGGAATGACTGCATCTTACGATCTGTCTGGTCTACTTTCAAACGGTCGAACTGGCTGTCTACCGCTTCGTGATATTCTTTATAGATTTTATCTTTTTCCTTGAAAGGTACATGACCGATTGCATTCCATTCAGCCATCATGTCTTTCAGTTCAGCTAATGCTTCATCTGCACTCAACGTTTCATCCAGCTTATTGATCTTTTCGATCAATGCTTTTTTTGCGGCCAGATTTGTCTGTTCTACGCCCTTCTGGGAGGAAACATTTTTATTTTTCTGTTCGAAGAAATAATCACAGGCAGAAATGAAACGCTTCCATACAACATCCGAGTGCTTGCGGGCAACCGAACCGATCGTTTTCCATTCTTTCTGGAGAGCGATCATCTTTTCAGTCGTACTCTTCCATTCTACGCTGTCTTTCAGTGCTTCCGCTTTCTCACACAAGGCTTTTTTCAGTTCGAGATTCTTTTCCATCTCTTCCTTGATATTCTTGTAGAAAGCGCTTTTCTTGTTGAAATATACATCACAGGCAGCGCGGAAGCGTTCGAAAATCTTTACATTGGATTTTTTCGGTGCGAAACCGATTGTTTTCCATTTATCCTGTAAAGCGATCACCTCTTTATTCTTTTCTTCCCAGTCTTTGAATGTCTTCAATGCATCGAAGTCGATACCTTCTATTTCTTCGCAGATAGCTGTTTTTGCGACCAGATTTTCCTGTTCTTTCGATTTCAGCGATTCGAAATGCTCCTGATGACGTTTGTTGATCACGGTAGAAGCCGCTTTGAAACGAGCCCATAACTCTTCACGCAGTTCTTTGGCAACCGGACCGATCTCACGCCATTGCTGATGTAGTTTTTGAAGCTGGTGGAATGCGGACACGACATCCGGTTCGGTTTGCAGCTTTTCAACTGTTTCACATAGAGCAGTTTTCAATTCCAGATTTTTCTTGAAGTCGTAATCGCGGAACTGGTTATTGATCTTGATTATATCATAGAATCTTTCGCTGTAAGTCTGATAGTTTTTCCACAGTTCGTTTGCATGTTCCTGTGGTACGGCTTTAATTTCTTTCCATCTCTGTTGGATGTCTTTAAAGTCGTTGTATAGCTTATTGAAGTCGTCCTGACTTTCGGTAAGCACTTTTAACTGGTCGATCAGTTGAAGTTTCAGTGCATAGTTCGCAGCCTTTATGCGTTCTTCTTCTGCCAGGATTGCAGCTCTTTTTTCTTTAAAAACGGCCAGCAATTCTTTCAGTTTGTTTTCGCCTTCATCTTCAGGAGCGACGAAATCCTTTTCTTCTCCACCACCTTCGAGGAATGTTTTCTTCGATTCTTCAACTTCGGCTCTGTGGATTTTATAAAATGCCTGTTTCAACGATTCCACTTCGTTGCGTGCCGTTTCGGCAGCAGCATTTACCAATTCAGCTAATTTTTCAAGAATTTCTTCTTTTGATAATTTACTGATAGCGTTCGCTGTCGCTTCATCCGGGGTTTCAGTTGTTTCAACTTCAGCCGCAGTGTTCTCCGGAGTTACTTCCGGTGCTTTAGTTTCTTCTAATTTGCCGGTTTCTTCAGCTGGCAGATTAGTTTCATGAGTGTCCTTCATATTCAATCACATTTAAGAAAAGGATAAAAAGCATTTCTATATCAAGTCACAAATTAAAGTATTTATTTTTGGATTACAGCATTTGCGGGCAATTTATTTATTAGAAAAGGTTAATATTCGTGTAAAAAGTCCGGAATTAACCGCTTTGTTCTCCAAAAAATGTATTAAACAAAAATCCCTGCAACTTGCATTGAGCAGATTACAGGGACTTTTTATAAATAGTTGCAGTTTTTTTATCCCAGGAACGAGATCAATACGCCGGCTGCAACAGCCGAACCGATTACGCCGGAAATGTTGCTGGCCATGCAATACTGCAATACATGGTTTTTGGGATCGTATTGCAATGCAATCTCATTGGCAACACGTGAAGCCATTGGGACGGCACTTAATCCGGTTGCACCGATAAGCGGATTGATTTTCTTCTTGGTGAACAGGTTGAACAGTTTTACGAAGAAGATACCGCCAGCGATAGACAAGGCAAAAGCCAGGAATCCACCGATCACAATACCGATCGTTGTAAAGTTCAGGAAGGCTTCCGCCGTCATGGTTGCACCTACCGATAGTCCCAGGAAGATGGTCGCTGCATTCATGATACTGTTGGATGCAGCATCGAATAGACGGAATGTATTGGTTCCGATTTCTTTTACAAGGTTACCGAACATCAACATACCGATCAAAGGCACTGAACTGGGAACAAACAAGGCAACAACAGTAGTAACAATAATTGGGAATATAATTTTTAAAACCCGCATATTCTTAATCTCTACTGTTGAAGGATATTTCTTTTCCTGTTCCTTCATATTGATACGAAGTTCTTTTTGGGAGCAAAGAGCTTTGACTACCAGTGGTATGATTACAGGGACCAGTGCCATATATGAATAAGCAGCAATGGCAATCGGACCTAATAAATGAGGTGCGAGTTTAATGGTTGTAAAGATCGCTGTAGGTCCATCTGCCCCCCCGATGATACCGAGAGAGCCGGCTTCCTGCGGAGTGAATCCCATCAGGATTGCTACCAGTAAAACGGTGAAAATACCCAGCTGGGCAGCTGCACCGAAAATCGACAGGCGAAGATTGCGCAACATCGGGCCGAAGTCGGTCAAGGCTCCTACACCCATAAAAATGATTGGCGGAAGGAAACCGGTCTTGATCAGCATGTAATAGATGAAGTTCATGATTCCCAGTTCATGAGCAATGTCGTGCAACGGCATTTCCCAGATGTTTTTCATTACTCCGTTAACATTGACCAATCCATTTTCATCAGCCTGGATCACGCCCATGTCACCTCCGGGGAAGTTGGCGAGCAGCACCCCGAATGCAATAGGGACAAGCAGCAAAGGTTCGTATTGCTTCTTGATACCTAGATAAAGCAATATGAATGCGATTGCATACATGATCAGGAACTGCGGTTCAGCAATAATGTTGCTGAACGCAGTCATTTCATACAGATTTTGAAATATCTCGTTCATTACTGTATAGTCATTAATATGTCGTCTTCAGAAACTGTGTCGCCACCAGCGTAGTTGATGGAAGTGATCTTTCCGCTGAATTCCGAACGTACGGCATTATATGTTTTCATTGCTTCCACATAACAAAGCACATCGCCTTCTTTGACTATATCTCCAACTTTAAGTGGTGTGTCGGAAGCGTTCTTTACGAGGAAGAATTTTCCTTCCAGCGGTGAAAGAATTTCATTTCCGGCTCCGGCAGGCGCTGGAGCGGCCGGTGCTGCGGATTGTGCGGCCTGGGCAGGAGCAGCAGCAGCAGTATTAGCCGTATCTCCGAAAGCAACTGTTACGCGGTAAGGCTGTCCGTCTACATCTACAGTCAGTACCTGGGGTGTTGTAGGCAGAGCTGCCGAAGCGGTTGTGGCCGGTGCTGCCGGTTGTGCCTTTCCCTGCAAAGCTGCTTTTTTCTGGGCAACATCAGCGAGGAATTCGACTTTCGCTTTTCCGGAACGGTAGGCTTCGTACTGAGCCGGGTGCATTGCATATTCGAACAATTCTTCGTCGTCTTCGCCGGTTTCCCATTGTTTCTCGTTCATCATCTTGCGATATTTGTCAAGAGCATCCGGGTAGTTGTCCTGCGGATTTCCTTCGAAGAATTCGCGTCCTTCGGCTTTTGCCTTTTCGATGATTTCAGGAGCCAGCGGACCAGGCAGTCTTCCGGCTTTTCCGAGAAGCATATCCCAGATGTCGTCGGCGATCATGCTCCAGCGTGCTTTCCCTTTTTCCATCTGCATTACGTTCATCAGTGCCAGGTTCTTTACATACTGGCTGAACGGTGTTACCAATGGAGGATAACCGACACGTGGCCATACATAAGCCACTTCGTCGAACAGCTTGATCAGCAGCTGGTCTTGCGACATCAGCGGCTTGTTGTTCTTGATATTGTTTTTGTTGATCGATTCCAGATTCTTTTCCAGGTCAGACATCAGGCTACCCATCATACCGCCGGGAAGTCCCGGGCCAATCAGCAATGAGTTCATCAGGCGGTTTTTCGGACTGATATACAATCCTAAGAAATCATCCATAAATTCCTGGATCATGCTGCGTACTTTCATGTAGGCTTCCATATTGATTTCCGGTACTTTGTAACCGGCATCTTTCAACATGGCCTGCACGGTCAGCAGGTCGGCATGCCCTGTGCCCCATGACAGTGGCTCCATACCTACGTCGATATAGTCGCAACCGGCGTTGCACACTTCCAGGATAGAAGCTACATTAAATCCGGGACCTGCATGGCTATGATACTGGATAGGTATTTCAGGGTGTTTCGCTTTGATATTGGCAACGATCTGTCCCAATGAATAAGGACGTCCGATACCTGCCATGTCCTTGATGCAGATTTCGTCTGCTCCCAGTTCGATCAGTTCCAGGGCCATCTTGGTATAATATTCGACCGTGTGGATAGGCGAGTGGGTGATACAGAGCGAACACTGGGAGATCATCCCGGCTTCTTTGGCATACTGGATGGAAGGAGCAATGTTGCGTACGTCATTCAGGCCGCAGAATGTACGGGTGATGTCGGTGCCCTGTGCTTTCTTTACCTTGTAGAATAGCTGGCGTACATCTGCCGGAACCGGACTCATGCGGAGGCCGTTCAGTGCACGGTCCAGCATATGTGTTTGAATACCTGCTTCATGGAATGGCTTCGTCCATTCACGTACGGCTTTATTGGGATTTTCTCCGAATAGTAAATTAACTTGCTCGAATCCCCCTCCGTTAGTTTCAACGCGGGCAAAACAGCCCATTTCAACAATAGCGGGGGCAACTCTGGTTAGCTGGTCTACTCTGGGAACATATTTTCCGGCAGATTGCCACATGTCTCTGAAGACCAAACTGAATTTGATTTCTCTTTTCATGATATATTATGTATAGCTAGTATTATAATTTTTCAATTTTGGTAACCTTTCCTTGTCCACCTGTTACCATGCTGACAGCGGCTACGATAGCGGCGGTAGTCTTACCCGGAATATTTCCGGACTGTCCGGCCGCAACAGGTTGTGTTGTTACTTGTTTTTTTACGATGACTTCTTCCGGTGCGTACTTGTTAACCAATGTGATTAATCCTTTTCCTAAATAGATTACGATTAAAAGAATTGCAAATACCGTGGTCATTCCGACTACCATTAACAAAAGTCCAGTTTCTATGTTTTCCATATCTATATTTATGATAATAAGTGTTGTGGGAAGCGATCAAAACAATCTCCGCCAAGTTATAAATTGCATGCAAAAATAACAAAATCCCGCAATTTCCTTTGCTGGAAGACTATAAAAAAAGTAAAAGAATAGAATATTTATTCTTTTGAATGTTTTGTTCCGTAGTATTAATGCGGGTTTTTGTGATAAATGGTTATTTTCGAGTTTGTTGTTAAAATTGTTGAGAATGGTTCAGAATTTATCAAATTTGAATGTAGCGTCGTTGGTAGGGGCGGTTCGCGAACCGCTCTTACGGTGTCAATGTAAGCCTGTAAGGCTTTAACAAACCAGCCCAGGGTTCTAACCCTGGGTTTATGAAAACTCGCTCCTGCCTTTCCGCCCTGTAAGGGCGGGACAAGCTAAATATCAACTCTTTTCGTCTTGTCGCACCCCTACAGGGTGCCTCAGAAAGAGAAGGATTCAAGGGAACCCGGGGTTAGAACCCCGGGCTAGTTTGTTACAGGCCTACAGCCTGAAGACACCGTCGCTAACTGGCTCATCCTATAATTAGCAGATAGCTCAATTTTTTTCTAAAGTCGAATTATTCCGGGATATTACGGAATAATGCTGTGAGGAAAGAATCAGAGCGTATGAGGCAAAGAAAAGATAACATGTACACTTTTATGTGCAATTGTTTGAAATGATGGGTTTGACAAAATGAATCAATATGGAGTTATCCTTGAACAAAAAGATTCTATCAGTCGGATTTTTGTGGCGCGTATATTCTTTCAAACCGATGCTCTGGAATGTTTTCGGATACAATATTTAACAGTATGGTCTACGAATACATCTTTTATGATTCGTTTAAAAGAAATTACCTACTCGTTTAAAACGAATTTTTTCTCATTTTAAATGAGTAGGTAATTCGTTTAAACCGAGATTTGTGTTAATAAGTGTTGAGTTGGCTTCTTTTTGAAGTTTTTTTCTCCCCAAAAAGCATGTTGAAAAACATTTTTATTTTCTGTAACAAGGGAAATAATGGTTGTGGATGAAAAGATATATTGATAGTGCGTTTGAATAATCTGTGACTCGTTGCGTGGTTTAGTTCTTTATAGATTTCATAATGTTGTATTTGTGAGTCCAGGTATGGCTCGGTGTTATTGGCTGAATCGCTGACAAGTAAATGAACAACAACAGGTCTTGATTGATGGCTGTACAGCTTCTCTAAAAGTAGGTTGAAATGACATTCTGATATGTGTAGATTGTTGTTTTAAAATAAATCTGTTTTTATATGGTTTATGATATCTTGTTACATATGGCAAATTCAAAATAATCGGTATATTTGCCCCCTCGAACATAAACATATAACCATGGGGAATTTCTTTACATCTTTGTTTTCTTCTTCCAAAAGTGAGGATACGGCAGAAGGAAAAGCTAAAAACGATCAGAAAAACTTCGACATATTAAAATATGACGGTATCCGTGCGCAAAAAATCGGCCAGGTGGCCTATGCTATCAAATGCTTTACGGAAGCCTTGAATATACAGGAAGATTTTGAAACAATGAACCATCTGGTATCGGCCTATTCAATGGCAAACCAGACGGAAAAGGCTTTGGAAACATTGAACCGTATGGTGGAAATGGAGCCGGAGCATATCCAGACGTTGTTGACAAGGGTCAGCGTGCTCTTTATGCTGGATAAGGAAGCCGAGGTCATTGCCGACTGCCTGCGAGTGATCGAACTGGATGAGTCGAACCATCTAGCCTGGTTCCTGATGGCAAAAGCCAAAAGAACAACCGGCGACCAGTTGGGAGCCATTGCCGACCTGACGAAAGCCATTGCCCTGAAAGATGATTTCACGGATGCTTATCTGCTTCGTGCAGAGGTGCTGCTTGCCATGAAACAGGGACAGGAGGCTTTGCCCGATATCGAGAAAGCGATCTCATTGGCTCCGGAAGAAGAAACAACATATCTGGTAAGAGGTAAAATACACGAATCGCTGGGTGATTTGGATGCTGCCACCGATGATTACCAGCAGGCGCTCGACCTGAACCCGTTCAATGAAGATGCCTGTATACTGAAAGGTTCGCTGCTGATCACTAAAAACTTGTTAGACGAAGCTATTGTCTTTTTCGATGAGGCCATTGAAATAAAGCCTGACTTTGCCAAGGCTTATGCCGAACGCGGACGCGCCAAAAACCAGAAAGGCGATAAAGAAGGTGCTTTCGAAGACCTGAAAAAATCAATCGAACTGAATCCGGAAGGAGAGGAAGCCAAGAAGTTTGAAGGACAACATAATTTTGATAATATGTACAAAGGAGGGATTTTTTAATATCTACATATCAGTTTATTAATTGATTATTGAGCAGTGGATGATTTGTTTTTCTTTTGCAAAAATAGTCAAATCAATTTGAAAAAAACAGCTAACTCTTTGTTTATTAAAAAAAAGCCTCTATCTTTGCAGCCCGAATTGATATGTAAGATAATAATAAATAAATATATAGAAAGATGAAAAGAACATTCCAACCTTCCAACAGAAAAAGAAAGAACAAGCATGGCTTCCGTTCTAGAATGGCTACTGCTAATGGCCGCAGAGTATTAGCATCTCGTCGTGCTAAAGGAAGAGCTAAATTAACTGTATCTGACGAATATAACGGATAATCTCCGTTAGAAGAAATTATTATAAGAAAGTAGAGGTTTTTGCTAAAAAGCCTTTACTTTCTTTGTTTTAACGGCTTTGTTTTCTATTTTTGATCTCGCCTACAAAAACAAACAGAGATGAATAACTTTTTTGTTAAACTGATAAAGAATCCGTACGTCTTGAACCTGCTGCTGGCAGTGGTCGTGACCAGTGGTCTGATCTATGGCGCTTTGAAATGGCTGGATCATTATACACGGCATAATGAGGCCGTTGTAGTTCCGGATGTGAAGGGACTGAAGATAGAAGAAGCCGCTGAATTCTTCAAAAATAACAATCTGCGTTATAATGTGATCGACTCGGTATTTTCTAAAGACGTGGAACCGGGAGCAATCGTCGAACTGTCTCCATTGGCCGGCTCGAAGGTGAAAGAAGGACGTATCGTTTTTATCACCGTGAATGCTTTGACCTCGCAGATGGCAACAATCCCGGAAGTGGAAGACTTGTCATTCCGTCAGGCGTATGCGCTTTTAAAAGCCCGCGGGTTTGAAAATGTGGAGATCGAGTATGTTCCGGGTGACTTCAAGGATCTGGCAGTTTCTGTCGATCTGCGTGGACGGGCGTTGGCAAAAGGTGAGCATGTTCCGCTTACGGCACCGCTGGTGCTGAAGGTGAGCAGCGGTGAAGCCGAGATGCTTCCCGACTCTTTGTCGATCGACTCCCTGTCGACAATGCCCATCGAATCATTGGATAGTGAAGAAGAAAACTGGTTTTAGCTATGGATGAATTTTTCGACGAAATGGATGATGAACAGGTTGATGACCTGTTAGAACAGAACGAGGAGGGTACTCCCCAACTGTATGAACATTTCCGCTTCGTTGCCGATCGCGGGCAATCCTTGTTGCGGGTAGATAAATTCCTGGTAGACCGGATGATGGGTGCCACCCGTAACCGGATACAGTTGGCTGCCGATGCCGGTTGTATCCTGGCAAACGGCAAGCCGGTAAAAAGTAATTACCGGGTGAAACCGGAGGATGTCGTGACAATCGTTATGACACGTCCCCGTCGGGAACTGGAAATCATTCCCGAGAATATTCCTATTAAAATAGTATACGAAGACGACGATCTGATGGTGGTGGACAAACCGGCAGGCCTGGTTGTGCATCCGGGACACGGCAATTACACCGGTACGCTGGTGAATGCCTTGGCATGGTATCTGAAAGATGATCCGACCTACGACCCGAATGACCCGGCACTGGGACTCGTCCATCGTATCGATAAAGATACTTCCGGCTTGTTGCTTATAGCCAAGAAACCGGAGGCAAAGGCGCATCTCAGTATGCAGTTTTTCAATAAGACGACTAAACGCGAATACCGTGCCCTGGTATGGGGCATCGTGAAAGACGATGAAGGCCGTATCGAAGGTAATATCGGACGCGACCCGCGCGACCGGATGCAGATGACGGTATTTCCTGAAGGAGATCAGGGAAAGACAGCTGTTACCCATTACTCCGTGTTGGAACGCCTGGGATATGTGACATTGGTGAAATGCCGCCTGGAGACGGGACGTACGCATCAGATCCGTGTGCATATGAAATATATCGGGCATACGCTTTTCAACGATGAACGTTATGGTGGAAATGAAATACTGAAAGGAACGACTTTTACAAGATATAAACAGTTCGTACAGAACTGCTTTGCTATCTGTCCCCGGCAGGCACTCCATGCCAAGACGTTGGGGTTTGTGCATCCTACTACCGGCGAGGAAATGTTTTTTGATTCCGAAATTCCGGCCGATATGACACAATTGATAGAAAAGTGGCGGGTATATGCAAATACTAAAGAGATATAAAAATGAAAAAGAACATTGCTATTGTAGCCGGAGGAGACTCCTCTGAAATTGTTGTTTCATTAAAAAGTGCAGAAGGAATCTACTCTTTTATTGATAAAGACAAATATAATTTATATATTGCCATCGTTAAGAAGGGCGAATGGACGGTAAAACTTCCTGGAGGGGAACATACACCAATAGACAAAAATGATTTTAGTTTCCGTGAGAATGGCGAAGTAAAGCATTTCGACTTTGCTTACATCACTATTCATGGTACTCCGGGTGAAGACGGACGGTTGCAGGGATATTTCGATTTGATAGGCATGCCTTATTCTTCATGCAGTCAGTTGGTGAGCGCTCTGACCTTTAATAAGTTTGTTTGTAATAATTATTTGCGTAGCTTTGGCATCAGAGTCTCTGATTCCATCCGTTTGTTCAGAGGACAGACAGTTACGGACGAAGAGGCTGTGAGCCGTTTGGGATTGCCGATATTTGTGAAACCCAACGACGGGGGAAGCAGCTTCGGTGTTACAAAGGTGAAGGATGCTTCACAATTACAACCGGCTATAGCTAAGGCTTTTGCCGAAGGAAATGAGGTCATGCTGGAGAGTTTTATTTCCGGGACAGAAGTGACCTGCGGTTGTTATAAGGTAGGTTGTGGCTCGGGAACAGCGCGGAAAGAAGTAGTTTTTCCGCTTACCGAAGTAGTTACAAAGAATGAGTTCTTTGATTTTAACGCCAAGTACAACGGGGAGTCTGACGAGATCACTCCGGCCCGTATTTCTCCCGAACTGACGGAGAAGGTACAACGCGAAGCATCAAAGATTTACGATATACTGGGCGCCAAAGGGCTTATCCGGGTGGATTTTATTATTGAGGCAGACGGTGAACCGAAAATGCTCGAAGTAAATACAACACCGGGTATGACAGCTACCAGCTTTATTCCGCAGCAGGTTCGGGCTGCCGGATTGGATATCAAAGATGTCATGACTGACATTATTGAGAACGAACTGCAAAAGGTAGGTAAATAAAATTAAACGATATGGATACAGAAGTTTCCTATAATTTTGACGACATTCGTCCGCTGAACAACGACGAGGTGAAGGATGCAATCGAGGCATTGGTAACCAACGAAGATTTCGAGCGGGCCTTCCGGTACATCAAACCGGATGTAAACTGGAAAGAGTTTTCCGAAACAATGCGTTCTTTCAAGACGAAAGAAGATTTTAAATCGAAGCTGGCTTATGAGGCAGTGATGATGGTGGCTAACAAGACAACTTTCTCGCTGACGATCTCCGGACGAAGCCGTCTGCCGAAGGATAAAAAGCCTTGTACGTTTATTTCCAATCATCGGGATATTGTATTGGATGCTTCCTTCCTGAATGTCATGTTGTATGATGTAGGTTATGGTATGACACAGGTGGCCATCGGTGATAATCTGATGATCCGTCCCTGGATAGAAACTTTAGTTCGTCTGAACAACAGTTTTATCGTGAAACGTGGTGTTTCCGTACGTCAGATGCTGGATGTAAGCCGTACATTGTCTGCTTATATCCGTCATACGATCAACGAAACGAAAGAATCGATCTGGATTGCACAGCGTGAAGGCCGTGCCAAGGATTCGAACGACCGTACACAGGGTAGTGTGTTGAAAATGCTGAACATGAGCGGTGACAAGGATGTCGTATCGAATATCATGGACCTGAATATCTTTCCGGTAGCTATTTCTTATGAGTATGATCCGTGTGATTTCTTGAAAGCGAAAGAGTTCCAGATGAAACGCGATGATCCTAATTATGTGAAAAGTCAGCGTGACGACCTGTTGAGTATGGAAACAGGTATCCTGAACAATAAGGGCCGCGTTCATTTTACATTGACACAGCCTATCAATGATCAGCTAGCAGCTTTGGATAAGGATATGGAAAAGAATGAACTGATCGCTGCTATTGCAAACATCATAGACAAGGAAATCTATAAACATTACCGTTTCTATCCTTGTAATTACGTAGCATACGATATGTTGACAGGTACAAAGCGTTTCAGTAGTAACTACGGTTTAATAGACAAAAAACACTTTGAAGAATATTTGCAGGGACAGTTGGATAAAATTGTATTGGCAAACAAGGATGAAGCCTTCCTGCGTACAAAGATTCTGGAAATGTATACCAACCCGTTGAAGAATCACCTGGCAAATCAGGAATAAGATAGAAAGAAATCCATATAAAAATATGAATAGCAAAAGGTGTCCCGGAAAGGATGCCTTTTGTTGTTTATAAGCGAGTTTTGTTTAGGGAGTCATACCCTGTTTTTCTCTATAGGGTATGGTTGAATACCCTATATTCCGCCCCTCGCTACCCTATACCCTATTGCATGGTAGGCTATAGAGTAAATAGCTGTAAATCAGCCAATATAAAAAGAAAAGGACAGAAAAGGACAAAAAGGACACCCCCACATTTTCAGAAAGTGAAGTTTCAAAAAGCGTTGTCCATGCCGCAGGCTCTCTTTTGCCGTCTGCTTCAGCTGACGGTTTTTAAAACTAAAGGCAAAGCCTTTTCCTCTGTGGGTTTCAACCCCTTTTATTTCTTATTCAATATAAAAATAATTACAAGTTGTTTTTATGAAGCATACTCACGAAAGATTCATATTCTTCCTCAAAACTATACTTCTTGTGATGTTCTTCTTGTTTTCTGATATATTGTCGGACAGTGTTCAGTCTATCCGGACTTACCGAAACTGCAAAATAATCATCTTGCCATTGTAATGGTCCATATTTCATCTGAGAATACCAGTGAGATGATTCACCTTTTATCAACCTCTCTATCTCTCCGACAGATTGATTTGATTTCAGAAAAAGTAGAAGATGCATATGGTCGGTGAAACCTCCAATATGATCGATTAGAATGCCTTTTGATTTTGAATATTTGCGGATATGAGAGTATAATTCATACCGGTAATGTGAATTTTTTAATAAAGGAGCTCTATTTTTAGTGCTCCAAACGCAATGAATGATAAGTGATAAATAGGACATAGTTAAGTGTATTTTAGTGAATCGTAAATATAAGGAATAATCTTTAATTGAATAGGATAATAGATACTTTTTATCTTTTAAAGGGGTTAAAAACCCACAGAGGAAAAGGCTTTGCCTTTAGTTTTAAAAACCGTCAGCTGAAGCAGACGGCAAAAGAGAGCCTGCGGCATGGGCAACGCTTTGTGAAGGCTTGCTTTCTGAAAATGTGGCGGTGTCCTTTTTGTCCTTTTGTGTCCTATTTGCCTGGTATACGTTGATTGTCAATGATCTTATTTTCTTTTACCGTGCAACAGGGTGTATGTATTTTTACCTGTTTTCTTTTGCATATTTTGACGGACTAACTCCAAACTGTTTGATAAATGCAGACCAGAAATAAGATTGTGAACTGAACCCTACTGCATCCGATATCTCATATATCTTCATATTTCCCTGTAGCAATAGTTCGGCTGCTTTCTTTAAACGGCTGATTTTAATCAGTTCATTGGGGGTAAGATCTGATATGGCACGAATTTTACGGTACAGTGTCGGGCGGCTCAGGTGCATCAGGTCGGCGATCATGTTTACATCCAGGTCCGGATTACCAATATGTTCGTTGATGATCTCGTTCAACTTTTCAAGGAAACCTTCGTCTGCTTTAGTGTAAGCCATTGATTTCATGTTGGCGATCGGTGAGTTGAAATAGAACTTACGGATATTGTCCCGGTTTGATAACAGATTTGAAATTTGTGCCATCAGCAAGCTGGTGGAAAACGGTTTGTCTATATAAGCATCTGCTCCGAGTTCCAACCCTTCCAGGCGTGACTGCATGGTATTCTTTGCTGTCAATAAAATGATCGGGATATGGCTGAATTCAATATCCGCTTTTACGTGTTGGAGGAGGGCGAAGCCATCCATTACCGGCATCATGACATCGCTTATAATAAGTTGTACACTTTGTTTTTTCAACCAGTCCAATGCCTCGGAGCCATTACCGGCCACCAATACATTATAGTTCTCATTGACCTCGTCTGCGATGAAAGCACTCATTTCCTTATTGTCTTCAACGATCAGGACGGTCGGACGCCCCTCTTCGCAGGTATAAGTTATTTTAGGAAGGGAAGTCTGTGGCTGAGATTCCTCTTCTGTAGTCTTTACTGCTCCGGTTTGTTTTACCGGCAGGGTGATACGGAACATTGTCTGGTTGTTCTGGAAGTCCACCAATTCAAGTATTCCATGATGCATTTCGGCTAGCGAGCGAGCTAATGGTAATCCCAGACCGGTCCCTGGCTTGTCTTCATTTCCTTTGATACGGTAGAAAGGTTCGAATATTTTATCCCTCATATCGATAGGAACGGGAATCCCGTCGTTGATAAAGTCGATCATGAATGATTCGTAATCGGAAGATAGATGCAAGCGCACCACGATGCTCTTGGCTGCATACTTAACGGCATTCGAAAACAGGTTGCTCATTATCTTGGTGAGAGCTTCGCGGTCAACAAAAACATATAGTTCCTGTACAGACAGATCCAGATTTAACAGGAGATTATTCTCCGTGGCTATATCCTGAAAGCGTTTGGCGGTCTCGGAAAGGAGTGAAACGACTTCCGTGCGGACGAAGTTTAGACGATAACCTTCGATCTCTGTTTTCCGGAAATCCAGCAACTGGTTGACGAGTGATAACAGGCGGGATACATTTTTATCCATCAGTATCAGTGAGTTATTTTCTTTTTCTCCGATCTTGTCCGATTTCAGCAGACGCTCCAGCGGATTCTTGATCAGCGTGAGCGGCGTGCGGATCTCATGTGCGATGTTGATAAAGAAGTCGATCTTTGCCTGGTAAAGTTCTTTCTCTTTTTTGCTTTCAAATATCTGCATGTTGTATGCCATATTCCTTCTTTCTTTCTTTTGCCAGGAGAAGATCAGGTAAACAATCATTACCAGGAAGAAGAAAGCATAAATTACATAGGCTGTAGTGGATGTCCACCAGGGAGGGAGTACCGTGATATGCAGTCGGGTAATATCATCCCCCCAGCTGTTGGCAAGATTGGCTGCTTTTACTTCAAATGTATAGCTGCCCGGATGCAGGTCGGTGAAGTAAACGATGTTACGTTCTCCGAGTGAAATCCAATCCCTGTCGAGGTTAACCATCCGGTAAGCATATTGTACCGAACCGGGAGCAATGAAGTTGAGTGCAGAGAAATTGATATTGAAAGACGATTCTTTATGATTCAGTGTAATGCTTTTGACCTCCGATACGGCTGAACTGTTGATAACTTTCCTTCCGCCCGCTCCGTTCTGTATATCCAGGGAACTGATATGGACATCCATCTTTTCGCCTGCCGGACGTACATCTGCCGGTCTAAAGTGTATAAACCCTTTCACTGTACCAAAATAAAGGGTGCCGTCTTCATCTTTGAAAGCTGAATTATAATTGAACTGCCGGGTAACGAGGCCGTGTGCTTCCGTGTAGGTCGTGATTTCTTCGGTCTGTGTATTAAGGCGAACCAGCCCGTTTGCGGTACTGATCCAAATATAATTATTATCATCGGGGAGAATACGGAAAGCAACGTTACTCGGCATGCCGTTTTTCACCGTATAATGTAATGATTCGCCGGTTTGAAAGTCATACTTGATCACTCCTTCCACCGTGGCAAACCACATATTGCCGGATTTGTCTTCACAAGCATCGTTTACTGAATTGTGGCGCTGGGTGTTCAGTTTATCATATTGGAGATACATACCGCTATTGCTGATCGTATTGAAATAATAGCTGCGGTTGAACATGCCGAGCCATATCTTTCCGACCCGGTCCTCATACAGGCAGTTGACGGCGAATGGCGGGAATTGGGTAGCATAAACAAAGCGGTCGTTCAGGTAGTCATAGCGAAAAATGCCGTCTTCCGTTCCGACCAGTACTTCTCCCTCACGCAGGACCTTGATACATTTGACGGTACTGTTCTTTACCGTTTGTGCATCTTTCAGCAGGTCGTAGTGTTTGATTACTTTCCGGGTCCGTATATCCATCAGGTCGATGCCATGTATCACATGGCCTACCCACAGGTTATCCCCGGAGGCCGCCAACCCCCGGATATTGGTGTGTGAAAGACTTTTCATGCCGGGGACAGGCTGGTAGTTGGTGAAAGTCCCGGTTTTCTTTTCCAGGCAATTGATGCCGGCGTCTTCTGTCCCTACCCAGATATTCCCGTAGATGTCTGTACAAATGTCGCGTATTACTTCTCCTTTCAGCGAATGTGTTTCGTTCCAGGGATAATATACATTGAAAGGACGGAAGGGAGAGTAGTAGTTCACTCCGTTTTGGTGGAAGCATATCCAGACTCCGTCTTCGCGATCTTTAAACAAGGCTGAGACAAAATGGCTGGATAGTGCATAGGGGTCTAACGGGTCCTGCCTGATACGTTTGCAGGTTCCGAGGTCCAGGTCATAGATGAACAGGCCCGAGTCGGTTCCGATCCAGAGTTCTTTCTGGTTTTTTTCAAGGAAACAGTTGATCAGGATAGTCAATTGATTTTTTTCCTGGATATTCAGGTCCTGATAGGTTTTTGAAAGAACATTGAATATTTTCACGTCATCATGCTCAAATGCCACATAAATGTTGGCAGAAGAAGGGGAGGGGGATAACATGGATAACTTCCGGGAGGTAGTGGCTGGTGAATGGGCAAACAGGTTGTGCGATTCCAGACTGCCGTCTTCCGGATTCAACAGGGAGATAAAGCCTTCCGAATCACCCAGCCAGAGGGAATTGTCTGCCATGATACAAAAGGAAGTATAGGTTTGTCCGTTATTACCGGCAAAGATATGAAACTGTCCATCGGATACATTATATTGTATCAGTGTTCCGTCCATGAGCAACCACAGCTGATTGTTTTTATCAAACCGGAATAGGTCGATCCCTTTGTTTTTTGTGAAAGGAACATGCAGAAATGATTCTTTGGTCTCATTGTACTGGTATAGCCCGGAAAGGGTACCCACCCATAAATTACCGTCACGGTCGCAGTCCAGATGTGTGATCCAGTTGTTGCCGAGCGATTCCGGGACGTCCGGGTCATTCCGGAATACTTTAAATGTATAGCCGTCGAAACGGTTCAGACCGTCACGGGTCCCGATCCATATATAGCCGCTTTTATCCTGTACGCAACAGGTCACCATATTATCGCTTAACCCGTTTTCCACCTGGTAATGCCGGAAAAGGTAATTGCTTTCTTCTGCAAAAAGCCAGCAGGAACAAGACAGGAAAAGTATAGATAAGATCAACTTCAGATAGCTCATATATAAGTTTGTTGTTTGACACTGCAAGATATGCAAAATTGTATTACCAGTTTTCATTTATTGTATCACGGATTTCAAAAATCGTATCATACCGGGTAAGAATAGCACAGAATGAGATAAATAGAGGAATTAATGCAACCGGAACAAACAGACTTTTCTTTTGATAGGGAGTACTTTTGAGCAACGATTGGAAAACACAACAAGAAACCTTTTTATATTACTATCATGAGTACACTACATTTTAATACAGGAATAGGAACAAAGATTCAGCTTTGTCTGATGATGTTTTTGCAGTACATGCTGAGTGCTGTCTGGTGGGTGCCGCTGGCGGCTTATTTGTCTCACACGCTCAAGCTGGAAGTGTATCAGGTTTCTTTAGTATTAAGTGCAATGGCTATCGGTGCAATGGCCTCTTCGTTTATCGGAGCAATTGCCGACCGCTATTTTGCCGCAGAGAAGATTTTGGCAGTTTTGAATATTTTAACGGGAGTTTTCCTGCTGCTGGCTGCTCAGCAGCAGGATTTTCCTCCTCTCATGTTCTTTGTTGTAATGGCAATGCTTTGTCACATGCCGACACAGAGTCTGACAAGTACGATTGCGATGAGCCACGCTCCTTCCGAGCAGTTCCCGCGTATACGTATGTTCGGTTCGGTCGGATGGGTAGCTTCGGGGATTTTCAGCCTGGTAGCTATTCATCTGTTGGGGATGGAAGCGTTCGATGATACGAACCTGCCGATGTATTGCGGAGCGGGTGTCTGTTTCATTGCTGCTTTTGCCAACCTGACACTTCCGCATACTCCTCCGTCGGTGGCAAAGAGTACAAAGATATCGGTGAAGGATATTACAGGATTCTCCGCTTTTTCTTTGATGAAAGATAAGAATTACCGTGTGTTTATGATTCTTACATTCTTGTCGATCATTCCGTTTACGCTTTACCATGTATACGGTTCCATGATTCTGGCGGACGAACAGGTACGAAATATCACAGTGACGATGAACTTCGGGCAATTGGCAGAGATGTTTTTCCTGATAATTACCACGACTATTCTGGTAAAATCGGGTATTAAGAATACATTGATATTTGGTATGGCTGCTATGCTGGTTCGTTACGGGGCCTTTTTCTTTGGGGCGGAAACAGGGCAGCAATGGTTCTATTATATCGGTATCATTGTGCACGGTTTGATTTTCGGATTATTCTATGTCGGCGGACAGGTCTATACCGATAATGTGGCACCGAAGGAGATGAAGGCACAGGCGCAGGGATTACTTTTCTTCCTGGTATGGGGGATCGGCTTCCTGATAGGAACTTTGTGGAACGGATGGTTGATCGGTCAGTTCCGTGACGGCGACAAATGTGACTGGCCGGTTTTGTTCCTGATTTCTTCGGCTTGCACGGCGGTATTGCTGTTTTTATTCATGTTCTTGTTTAAGCCGGTAAGCCTTAAAACTGTCGATAAATAATACGCATTTAATTCTCAAGACTATATATATTTTTTACGCCAAACATGAAAAAAGGGATGACCTTTGTCATCCCTTTTTTGTGTAATATGCTACAATTCATGTAAGGAGTCTTTTTTTCATCCTTTGTTTATCCGCCTCTCCCTTTTGTCTTATGCAATTGTCTATTCTTTTGTCTATCGGTGTTTCGAGGATTATCCTACTTCTTTACATACTTTTACTCATCTGAAGATAAGGTTTGAACACTTCGTTCTGCGAGATATGGTGAACGGTGATTTCTTTGTATGCCTATCAATTTGTTCGTTAAAATGCGATTATGAAATATATCAGTTAAACTTAATAATGTGAATGCTTATGAACACTTTCAAACCAATTTTTGCAGCTTTGGTGTTATTCCTTTTTCAGGCTATCTTCCTGGCTTGCAGTGACGATAAAGAAGAAATAGCTGTTCCTCCGGAGAATAGTATTCCCGGGCAGGAGTTTGGAATACGCCAACTTTCTGTAAAATTGCCCCGTCTGGGACGGCTTGAAGTACTATTTTCTAAAATCAATTGCCGTATTCATATGAAAGGGGTAGACGACCGGATCACTTATCCTGTCAACACGTTCCTTTCTGCGACGGCAGACTCGTTAATCATTGATGCGGAAGACCCGATATTGAGTGAACTGCCCCATCAGATGTACCATTTGAATTATATTACTTTCCCAAAGAAAGACCTGGCTGTGAAAGCGGGTGAGGTAGATTCGGATGCAGCCGTACAGGATACGGTTTACCTGGGGGCCCGCCTGTCGGTTGAAAATCCGGACAACATCGCTTTCCGTTCGAGCTTCAACCTGGAGACCGACCGTATAGGGGCGGGAAGTGCGGCAGACCCTGTCGCCATTGCCTGCGGAAAGAATTTTTATGATATTATATGTAACGGATTGACTATCGGCAATGATTTGAGCGGGCAATATTTCGAACTGACAGCGAATATCAATTTTCAAATGCCCGAAATTACCACCGACAAAGGCTGGGAACCTGCCGGAAGACATAATATCAACGGAGGTCCCACTTCCTTTAACGGCATACTGGACGGTAATGGCAATGCAATAGACTTACTCTCCAGCAGTTCAACGGAAGATTATGCCGGACTATTTTATAAACTTGGCGCTCAGGCTTATTTGCATGATCTCAAATTTACCTCCGTCGCGCTGATAGGAAAAGATTATATCGGAGCGGTAGCCTGTTATTCGGAAGCGGGAGCCCGGTTAGAAAATATCAGTTTGGCAGGCTTTGTAAACGGAACTTCAAATATAGGCGGATTGATAGGAGCAGGCGATGCCTCGATTGCCAATTGTGTTTCCAGCCTTACCGTAAGTGTGAAATCCGATAAATCCGCTGAATACGTAGGTGGATTGATTGGCAAAACCACTTCTTCCGACATAAAGAACTGTGTCCTGACCGGAATGGTTACAGCCGCCAAAGGCAGTAAGGTGGGAGGTATTACCGGAGCCGGAGGCTCGTTTACCAACTGTTACGTAGGCGGTTCCATACAAGGGTATAATTATACGGGAGGAATCACAGGAGAGGCCAGTGGCTCCTTTACCGGTTGTCAGGTCGGAGCTACGCTTAGCTACAATTCGTATGCTTTTCCCTGGGAAATCTTTTTAGAACAACCGAGGGTAAGCCCGTTCTCTATCAGTATCACAGGTACTAATTATGTTGGTGGATTTGCCGGTACCGGTTCCCTTACCCTGTCGGGAGAGAATATGTTCCTGCGAGAGTCGGGTACAACTGCTACCCTGACGGGAAACGACTATGTAGGTGGATTGGTCGGGTTGAGTAAATCTCTGGAAGCCAGGGTGTCGGCTTCTTTCATCTCTTACGCTCATCTCAATGCTAATAACTATGTTGGCGGAGTAGCCGGTCAGCTGGAAAATATGAATGCGGATGCCATTTTCACCAACCGTGGACCTATCAATTCGAAAGGAGGCGAATGCGGCGGAATTGTGGGCAGGGGAGTCGCTCTCACCTGTAAAGGCACCTGGACTAACGAGGCTACTATCGTTGGCGCCACGAAAGTAGGAGGTGTTATCGGTTATGTGGATAAAATGGATAGCCAATGTGAAATCAACATGATCAATGACGGATCGATAAAAGCTACAGGTTTTTACCTCGGCGGTCTGGTCGGACGTAGTAGCAGTCCGCTTCGCTTTGGTACGGACAGTCGTGTCAGCCAGGAAGGAGGATCTATGAAAATAGAAGGTGATTCTTATATAGGCGGTATAGTAGGAAGGATTGAAGCGGATCTCGGTTCTACATCATACGTTATAAACAAACAACCTGCTGTTTATGCAAACATATATGCCAAACCAGGTTTAAGTGGTGAACGTGGCTTTGTCGGTGGTATATGTGGCTATATATATATGCGTAATACAGCCGGGGTAACCCAGGTTATCAACGGCACGAATATATGTAAAATAGTAATTACCTCCTCATGCCCTACCAGTACAGGCGGAGCGATCGGTTATCTACGTGCGGAAACCAATAAGGACGATGTCGGTCAAATCAAACTCAGCGGAATAACTCAGTTGACCGGTAGTATTTCCGCTACTGGTGGAGCTGTCGGCGGCATTGTCGGACGGGTGGAAAACAAGAATAACAAGAGTATCCTGATCGAGAACTGTAAAAATTTTGTCAGCCTCACCTCTACGGCAACCAGCAATGTGGACGGCTTCGGCGGTATCGTCGGACTGCGTAGCGAACCAGGGTATGAGATCCGGATCGCCAATTGTGCCAATTACGCCAATATATCCGGACGAAACGTCTCCGCGGCAGGCGGTATTTTGGGACAGCAGGAAGAAAACGTCTATATCGACCAATGTTTCAATGCCGGTAAGATCGATGCCAACAGTGCAGTAGGCGGTATCCTCGGGCGTGTATTCGAACATGCAGCCGTAGAGAACTGCTTTAACATGGGCGAAGTGCCTTGGGTATCGGGCAAGACCCTCCTGGCCGGTATTGTCGGACAGAAAGAGAACAAAAGCAAAAAAGACCTCCGGATCAAAAATTGCTATAACGTAGGATCTACTGGTTGGGGGATTATCGGCGGTGAAGACGATAAGAACGTGGAGTGCCAGAACTGCTATTACCTCGATACCGCCTCCGACGGCGATATGAAAAAGAGCGGATCAGAATCGAAAAATGCCACCCAGATGCGCCAAAAGGCTACCTATTCCGCTTTCCCGTCCGACATCTGGGCTTTCGGAACCGATGGGGAGTCTGCTCCAACTTTGAAGAATAATAAGATAGCTTCCGGTTATCCCAATCCATTATCCCGATAAATACATTTAATATACATAGACAATATGAAGATACATAAAATACATACTCTCCGTTTCAGCCGCCTTTTCCTGGCTTTGCTGGTAACATCCTTCCTGATGTTGGCCGGTTGTAAAGACGACGATAATAAGACACCCGTACCTGGAGGTGACGACGATTACGGGCAGGAGCAGCGCGTCGAACTGGCTGCCGACCTTAGCAGCGAAATACCCACAGGTGAAATAAGCTGCCGCTTTATCTATAACAGGAATACCCCGTTGGCAGTCAAAGCTACCCATTCGGTCGAGAACGGCAAATCGGTGTTCTACCTCGACTCACAACTTCGGATAGGCCGCTACATTTTGGCTTCTATTATCCACAAAACCAGTGAGGAAGTTTTCAGTGAAGCCAATGTCGGTTGTGCGCTCGATGTCTCCACCCGAACCAATGCCGTTTCACCTTCTACTTTCGACAAGCTGGCTGGCTATTTCGGTACCGGTACAGTCGACGATCCTTATCGTATCGCTTCATCGACAGGCTTTGACGTTATGCGTAAACTGCTTGAAGACGGCACAAATTCGTTTGAAGGCAAATACTTTTTGCAAACCGCCGATATCAATATGGTCGGCTCCTATAACAAAGGTTTCCGTCCTATTGCTCACCAGCAGGCCTTTCCTTTCAAAGGTTGTTACGACGGGGGAGGACACACGATATCCTATTGTGCCATCCGCACCCTCGACTCGAAAGACCAGCAGGTCGGAAGCGAGGTACGTGCTACGGGACTGTTCGGCTATGCCTGCGGTGCCACGTTTCGCAACGTCACGATGGTAGACCCTGTGTCGATAGGCGCCAACTCGACTGGAACTCTGATCGGTGCCGTGTTGGGCATTTCCGGGGAAATAGAAACTCCGACTTATCTGGATAATTGCCGCGTACGGAGAATATCCGCTACTGCGAGCGAAGTATACGGTATTAATTTTGTCGGTGGTCTGGTCGGTGGTGTCGATGCGCAAGCCGTCCTGGTCATGCACCGTTGTGTGAATGAAGGGTTGCCGGTGGGTAACCGTTCCGACGGATCGTTTATAGGTGGTCTGGTCGGTGGCGGAACCGTCAATGCCACTGCCATTATGGACAGTTGTGTCAACCTGACCTTGGTCAGTGCAGCCGGTAGCCGTTGTGCAGGTGGTCTGATCGGTGGTATTGAAACTGCAAATATCAGTAACTGTATGAATAAAGGTGATGTCAGCGCGACCCATCCGGCGGCTCTCGGAACCGGCGGCATTGCAGGCGGCCTGGGTACTTCTACGCTTGCTGTTGTGCAGAATGAAGGCCGCATAAGCGGTTATGAAGGTACGGGCGGTATTGTAGGCAGCACCGTAATCAGTAAAAGTGACGGGAGTTATAACGACCTTATCATTACTTCTGCCCACAATTACGGAGCTGTTTATGGAACTGACAACTCCGGTGGTATCGCCGGCGAAGCACAAATGATGATGACCGATTGCTATAACCGGGCTTCTGTAGAGGCAACAGGCACTTTTGCCGGTGGATTGGCTGGTTACACGCCTACTGTCGTAGTCAACAATAGTTATAACAATGGCAAGGTCGATGCTCAAAACTTTTCCGGAGGATTACTGGGACGTGCCTCCTATTATATATTGACCAACAGTTCTAACCTGGCTTCTGTTGCCGCTTCAAAAGGAATGGCGGCTGGTATCCTCGCCCTTGGCGGTACGACCGGTATGATCAACTTTTGCACCAATTATGGTCCGGTAAGCGGTACCGATCTCACAGCCGGGATCATTGCCCATGCCGGCGAAACCCGGTCGTTCACCAATCGCGACATCGCTTCTGTTGTTATCTCCTCCGGAAAGACGCAATACAAGCTGATAAAAGCCTTGAAAACTCCACCAAAAGAAATGTCCAGTATGAAAGCTCTTTTCAAAGGAGCCAAGAAGGTGGTGAAGATTGCTGCTTCGGCCAAAGATTTGATTGAGGCTATCGCTACCCCGCCGCTGATGCAGGATATAAGCATGTGGGACGAACTCTATAACCAGAAGCTCGATGTGCGCAACGAAGAAATGATTGCACGGATGAATAGTGAAGTTTTCAGTTCACTGCCTCTCTATTACGGTCCTTTGGCTGGTTCGGGGGTATTGCCCGGGTTGGTTTACGATAACTCGCAGGCTTTCACCCGGAGCCTGGAAGGAGACGGAGATGATCTCTATGCCGATGCTGTGCACGAACGCCTGGCAGATATTAGTGTACAAGTGGCTAAGATTGAGCAGAACCGCGAAATAGCACTCGCTGTTGCCGGTTGTATCCTGGCTGTTGCCGGGGCAGTCGTTTCTGGTGGGGCCGCTACCGCAGCTGTGGTTATTTGTTCTGCGGCCGTATCGACGGTTGGCAACCTGACCGAACGCATGGACAATTGTATCGAAATCTCTCAGTGCAGCAATTTCGGAGATATCAGTGCCGGGAAAAACGGTTACGGAATCATCGCTTTCCAGGGTGACCATCTGAAACTGCACAATTGTTTCTCGGCCGGTGCTGCCTCCGGTTACGGTGTAGGCGACACGGCGCTCGACGGCCTGGACGATGTGAAACCCCGCCGTATCATTTCGATCGGCATGATCAACCAGGACCCTTTCAAGAGTGGTGCAGCCGTTGCCAACCAGGGTCTTTTCTTCCTGGTTGACGGTTCCGGCAAATCGAAGTCCGGTGGTTGTACAGGAGAGGAACTGGCACTCAAATCGACCTACACCGATACGCAAAGTCCCTTCGACTTCGACGATAATAAGACCTGGAATTTCCAAACTCCTATCGTGCCGCTGCCGTACAATAATTTGTATTTCGGCTTCCGGTAAAAAAACGCTATAAAGTTAAAAAGGTATTGCTATGATCGTGGCAATACCTTTTTGATTCTATGGGGGTAGTGTGTTTCTTAACATATATCTTTCGGTGACATACTGTCACTCAAATTACTACCTTTGGCTCAATGGCTGTATGAAACGCTTACAGTCTGACAAAAACAATTAAAACAGAAATAGTATGAGACCGGAAGATTACATCATCCGTGAGGGAAAGTTTGGTGCACACAACTATCATCCCCTGCCTGTCGTTCTCGAGAAAGGAGAAGGCGTATTTGTGTGGGACGTGGAAGGCAAACGTTATTTTGATTTCCTGTCCGGTTATTCCGCCCTGAGCCAGGGGCATTGTCATCCTAAAATCATCAAAGCATTAACCGAACAGGCGCAGAAGCTGACACTCGTATCGCGTGCATTTCACGCTGATATATTGGGTGAATACATGGAGTTTGCCTGTAAGTTCTTCGGCTACAACAAACTGTTACCGATGAATACCGGAGCAGAAGCGGTCGAGACCGCCCTGAAGCTGGCACGCCGTTGGGGATACCGCATCAAGGGTATCGCTCCCGAAAAAGCAAAGATTATTGTTTGCAGCGAGAACTTCCACGGGCGAACGATTACAATCATCTCGATGAGTACCGACCTGAGTTCCTATGAAGACTTCGGACCATACACGCCGGGTTTTATTAAAGTACAATATAATAATGTAGAAGCATTGGCAGAAGCATTGCAAGATCCCGATGTAGTCGGTTTCCTGTTGGAGCCGATACAGGGAGAGGCAGGCGTAGTTGTTCCCGATGACGGTTATCTCCGCCGGTGCTACGACCTCTGTAAACAACATAACGCCCTGTTCATCGCAGATGAGATACAGACCGGTATCGGTCGTACCGGGAAACTGCTGGCTTGCGATTATGAAAACATCCATCCCGATATCCTGATCCTAGGTAAGGCATTGTCGGGCGGTGTAACCCCTGTTTCCGCCGTCCTTGCCAATGATGAGATCATGCTGACGATCGCGCCGGGCGAACATGGCTCTACGTATGGCGGAAACCCGCTGGCTGCCGCTGTCGGTATCGCCGCCCTCGAAGTGGTGAGGGATGAGAAGCTGTCGGAGAATGCTTATGCAATGGGGGAACTGTTCCGGAGCGAGATGGAAAGGATTGACAATCCGATGGTTAAAAAGGTGAGAGGAAAAGGTCTTTTGAATGCCGTAGTCACTGAACCGCACGGTGGAAAGGTAGCCTGGGATATCTGCCTCGCCCTGAAAGAGAACGGCCTGATCGCCAAACCGACACACGATCATATCATCCGCTTCACACCACCGCTGATCATTACCCGCGACCAGATGATGGAGGCGGTAGGGATCATACGGGAAACGTTTGCTCAGTTTTAGAAGAATAATGTGGCAATATGGCAATGTGCCAATTTAAAAATAATTGAGCTATCTGCTAATTATAGGATGAGCCAGTTAGTGACGGTGTCTTCAGGCTGTAGGCCTGTAACAAACCAGCCCAGGGTTCTAACCCTGGGTTCCTTTGAATCCTTCTCTTTCTGAGGCACCCTGTAGGGGTGCGACAAGATGGAAATGGTTGATATTTATCTTGTCCCGCCCTTACAGGGCGGAAAGACAAGAGCGGGTTTTCATAAACCCAGGGTTAGAACCCTGGGCTGGTTTGTTAAAGCCTTACAGGCTTACATTGACACCGTAAGGGCGGTTCGCGAACCGCCCTTACCAACGACGCTACATTCATTCACTTTTGATAATAATCGAAATAAATTATCATATGAAAATAAACGTAATAGGAGTCCCTCTGAACCTGGGTTGTGACCGGGAAGGCGTTGAACGGGCCCCGAACCATCTGCGTGAACGGGGACTGATGCAGGTTATCCGGAAGAATGGGCATCGTGCCTTTGATTTGGGCAACCTCTATGTCCCGCTTGTGTCGGAAGCGGATAAGTTTGCCCGGAGCAAGAGTATGAAATACCTCGATGCGATAGTGGAGGTGAACAATAACCTGGCGGAACTGGTCTATGATACGCTACGCGGAGGAGCTTTCCCGCTGGTTATCGGCGGCGATCATTCACTTGGACTGGGCAGTGCCTCCGGGGTTGGAAAAAGTTTTGAGGATTTCGGTATCATCTGGCTGGATGCACACGGCGATCTCAATACGAATGAAACTTCTCCCAGCGGAAATATCCACGGTATGCCGTTGAGTGCTTTGATGGGCATGGGTAGCGAGGAACTGGTCAATATATACGGACAAGGGAATAAGGTGAATCCGCAGAATGTCTTTCTGGTGGGTACCCGTAGCCTGGATGAAGGAGAGTTGGCACTGATAGACCGGGAACATTTAAGTGTCTACACGATGGAAACGATCCATCTGAAAGGCATCGGCTTTGTAGCGGAAGATATTAAACGGAAACTGAAGGAAAGGAAAATACGCAACGTCCATTTCAGTATCGATGTGGACAGTATCGACCCCCGCTTTGCTCCGGGAACGGGAACGCGGGTTAACGAAGGCCTGATCCCCGACGAGTTTAAAGATTTTGTGGAACATATGCTATCTACGAACCTGATAAAGTCGATGGACCTGGTCGAGCTGAATCCCGATCTGGATACAAATGACCTGACAACCAATCTCTGCCTGGATATTATCGATTATATAACCGCCCGGCTCTGACCGCACTGCCGGAAAGAGATAAAAAAGGTGCCGCGTCTTTTAGCAGATGCGGCACCTTTCTTGTTAACCTAGAACCTCCTTTCTATCTTGCCTGGAAGCCTCTTTCTATCTTGCCTCGAAAGGAGGTTCTAGGTAGGCTAGAATTTTTATTCTTCCTGCCCTCCTCCCAAAGCATGGTAGAGGTTGATGACACCTTGTATTTCGTCGAAGCGGTCAGCCGCCTGGGAAAGTTCGGCCTGCAACAATGATTGTTGGGCAGTCAGCACTTCCAGGTAGGTGATATTTCCGTGGTCCATCAGCAACTGCGTGCTTTTTACGGCCTTTTGCAGGGAAGCGATTTGCTGGCCGGCCAGTGTGATGCGTCCGCGTGCCGTCTGCCACTGGGTCAGGGCGTTGTTCACTTCGCTACCCGCATTCAGGATGCTTTGCTGGAAAGCCAGTGAGGCTTCTTCCTGCTGCGCTTTCGCAATCTTCAGCTGGGCGATGTTGGCGCCTTTGTTGAATAACGGCTGCGTCAGCGAACCGATAGCCTGCAACAGCAAACCGCCGGGATTCGCGATGATGCCTCCTCCGCTGTTGGTCCATCCGACTACACCGCTCAGGTTGATGTTCGGATAGAAAGCGCTCCGTGCCCCGTTCGTTGTATAAAATGCCTGTGCCAGCGAGTATTCAGCCTGCCGTACGTCCGGACGGTTGCCCAGGAGGGCGAGCGGAACGCCGGTCGACAATGTCTCGGGAAACTCCTGGCAGTCCAGGTTGCCCCGTTCCACTCGTTGCGGTACTTCTCCGAGCAGGTTGGAAAGGCTGTTCTCCATCTCATTAATCTGCTGGCGCAAGGTCAGGAGGGAGGCTTCTACGCTGAGGCAGTTTGCTTCCGACTGCGAGACGGCGGTTTCGTTTGTCAGTCCCGCCTTTTTCAATGCCTGCATGGCTTGTACATTCTCTTTCCAAAGAGAGGCCGTCCGTTCACTGATGACAAGTTGTTTGTCGAGCAATAATAAAGTGTAGTAGGAGTTGGCTATAGTGGCTATTAGTTGTGTCCGGACGGCCTGTTTGTATGATTTGGTTTGTTCGAGAGCTGCCTGCGCACTTCTTTTGGCGTTTGTCAGTCTCCCGAATATATCTATTTCCCAACTTGCTGAGGCCGCTAGCTGATAACTTTTGGCGGCTTTCGAACCGTCGAAACTGCTGATGGTACCCTGCGGAGTCAGGTTAAGAGCCGGCAGGTAAGCCAGGCGCGACGTCATCAGGGTGGCTTCGGCCTCCTGTACCCGCAGGTGGGCGGTACGGAAGTCGGTGTTGTTTTCCAACCCTTTTTCAATCAGTGCCTGCAACTGAGGGTCCGTGAAAAGTTCCCGCCAGTCGAGATTGCCGATGCTTGTCGTATCCGTAGCCGGCGCCTCCTCCCTGAACAGATTGTCAGGGACGGAGGTTTCCGGTTGGTAGGATTTGTAGATGCCGCACCCGCTCAGTAGCGAGAGGGTGGCGACAGATAATAGAATGATATTATTTTTCATCTGCTTATTTTTCTTTCTTTTTACTATCGAGATATTCTTTCCGCTCGGCAGTTACTTCTTCTACTTCTTCCTGAATCTGCCAGTCGTGTGTCGGCTCGAACTGTATCGGGCGAACTTTCTCCTGCAGATACTGGAATACAATGAACAGCGAAGGAACGACGAACAGCAGGGCGAGTGTTCCGATCAGCATACCGCCGACAGCACCTGTTCCCAACGAACTGTTACCGTTTGCACCTACACCGGTTGCTACAACCAGCGGGAGCAGACCGAATACCATCGTCAACGCCGTCATCAGAATCGGACGCAGACGAACTTTGGCGGCAGACAGGGCGGCCGAAGTCAGGCTCATACCGGCTGCACGGCGTTCGGTTGCATATTCGGTTAATAAGATCGCTGTCTTTGCTAGAAGTCCGATTAGCATAATCAAACCGGTTTGCAGGTAAATATTATTCTCCAACCCCATCATTCTTGCGAACAGGAAGCTACCCATCAGGCCGAATGGTACTGAAAGGATCACGGCAAACGGGATCAGGAAGCTCTCGTAAAGCGCACTCAGGATCAGGTAGATCATCAGGATACAGATGATAAAGATTACCGTTGTCGTATCGCTCTGTTGATTTTCCTCACGGGTGATACCGGCAAAGTCGTAACCATATCCTTTCGGAAGAGCGGTTGATGCCACTTCTTTTACTGCATTGATCGCATCACCGGAGCTATATCCTGCCGCAGGCATGGCATTCACATTGATAGAATTGTACATATTGAAACGGCTCAGCGACTCTGCACCGTATACCTTTGTCAGCGTTACGAACTGGCTCAACGGGGACATTTCACCGTTTGCCATACGGACAAACGTATTGTCCAGCGAAGAGTCGTCCAGACGGTAGATCGGCGAAGCCTGAATCATAACCTTATATACCTTCGAGAAACGGTTGAAGTTGGAAACGTACTGTCCGCCATAGTAACCCGAGAGGGTACTCAGAACAGCATCCGGTGTAATGCCGGCACGTTTACATTTCGCCGCGTCTACTGTCACCTCCCATTGCGGATAGTTGATAGCGAAGGTAGAATAAGCAGCCGCAATCTCCGGACGTTCGCGCAGGGCGGCCAGATATTGCTGGGTGGTATTGAAGAACTCGGTGAGATCGCCTCCCTTTTTGTCCTGCATGTACATTTCCAATGCGTTACCCATACCGTAACCCGGGATCATACCCGGAGCCATGGCGAAGATATTGGCATCTTTTATATCGGCAGTCCGTCCGTACACCTGTCCGATGACAGATTGCACATGGTCTTCTTTGGCGGTACGTTCGTCCCACGGTTTCAGTTTCAGAATAAACATACCGAACGAATTACCCTGTCCCGAGATCAGTCCGTAGCCGGAAACCTTATTATATTCTTTTATCTGCGGAATATCTTTGATACGTTGTTCGATATCCGTCATGATGATATCGGTTGTAGCCAGTGAGTTGCCGGCTGCGGTGGTTACATTGACAAACAGTACTCCCTGGTCTTCGTCAGGTACCAGACTGGTTTTAGTCGTCTTCATCAGTAAAACGAGTACGACAATCGAACAAGCCAGTAACGACCATGTAAGCCATTTCCGTTTGATAAAGAACAATACACCTTTTTTATATTTGGTGATGATTGCATCGAAAGCCGTGTTGAACGCTCTACGGAAACGGGCGGCAAAGTTTTCTTTCTGCGTACCGTCTTCATTGATATACGGTTTCAGGATCAGGGCGCACAAAGCAGGACTCAGCGTCAATGCGTTGATAGCCGAAATACCTACGGCAACCGCCATCGTCAGACCGAACTGGGTGTAAAACGTACCCGAAGTACCGCTCATGAACGATACCGGAATAAATACAGCCATAAATACCAGTGAAGAAGAAATAATGGCGGTGCTGATACCGTTCATGGCATCCATACTTGCCATGTACGATGATTTATACCCGACGTCGAATCGGGCCTGCACCGCCTCGACGACGACAATGGCGTCGTCCACCACCGTACCGATCACCAGCACGAGTGCAAACAGTGTAATCAGGTTGATACTGAATCCGGCAATCGACATGAAGGCAAACGTACCGACCAGCGACACGATGATACCTACCAGCGGGATCAACGTCGAACGGATATCCTGCAAAAATATGTATACAACAAGGATAACCAGGATAATCGCTTCGATCAGCGTCTTCACCACTTCATTGATAGAAGCGTAGAGGAAGTCGTTCGAACTCATCATCTGTACGATCTCTACCCCTTTGGGCAGGTCCTTACGCGCTTCGTTCAGAAAGGCGTCGATATTATTGTTTACCTCGGTTGCATTCGAACCGGCTGTCTGGAAGATCATACAGGAGATACCGGTATGTCCTGATGTCTCACCGATATATGCGTAGCTTTCGCGACCGAGTTCTATTTCGGCTATATCTTTCAGTTTCAACACTTCGCCGTCCTCCGATGAGCGGATCACGATATCTCCGAACTCTTCCGGTTGTATCAGACGTCCTTTGTACTTCATCGTGTACTGGTAAGCCTCTTTAGAGTTTTCACCGAACGAACCGGTAGCCGACTCGATATTCTGTTCGGCCAGGACGGCTGTAACATCGGCCGGGATCAGATTGTATTGTGCCATTACGTCCGGTTTCATCCAGACACGCATGCTATAGTCGCCTCCCATTACCATCAACTCTCCTACACCCGAAATACGGAGGATTTCCGGTTTAAGGTTGATGCTCAGGTAGTTTGAAAGGAAGTTCTCATCATATGAGTCATCTGGACTGTAGATGGAAAATATCTGTAACATACTGGTTTGCCGCTTCGTTGTCGTTACACCGACCTGGTTCACTTCTGCGGGAAGCTGACCGCTGGCTTTCGACACACGGTTCTGCACATTCACAGCGGCCATGTCCGGATCAGTACCTTGCTTAAAATAGACCATGATGGAGACGGTACCGGCATTAGTCGCAGTAGAGGTCATATAGGTCATATCTTCAACGCCGTTGATGGCTTCCTCCAACGGGGCGATAACACTTTTCTGAAGTGTTTCGGCGCTGGCTCCGAAATAAGTGGTGCTTACCATGACGGTAGGCGGTGCGATATCGGGATATTGTTCGACGGGCAGGCTCGTCAATCCGATGATACCCATGAATACTATCACGATAGAGATAACGGCTGATAGTACCGGGCGTTCTATAAAGGTTCTTAATTTCATATTCCTTCTTTCAATTATTGTTTAACCTGAATCGGGGTTCCTTCACGCAGCAAACCTACGCCTTCGGCAACAATCACGTCACCCGGCTTCAAACCATCGTTCACGATATATTCCTGTCCGCCGTTTACACGGGTGACATTTACCTGGGCAGAAGTTGCTTTGCCGTCTACCACCTTATAGACATATACTTTGTCCTGTATCTCGAAAGTCGCTGTCTGCGGAATTACAATACTGCCGGATTTCTCGGTAGACAAGATGATGTTACCGGAGTTGCCGCTGTAAAGTATGCCGTCTTCATTCGGGAACACAGCACGCAGGCTTACGGTTCCCGTGCTACGGTCAATCACACCGCTGATAGTCTCCACTTTTCCTTTTACGGGGTAAACGGATTTGTCGTTCAGTTGTAATTCCACTTCCGGCATCATTTCCAGCGCTTTCTGTTTGGAGCCGTACTGGCGGGTAAGTCCCAGCAGTTGGTTTTCCGTCAGGGAGAAGTAGACATACATGTCCGAATTGTCCGAAACCGTGGTCAACGGCTTAGGCAGACTGGCACTGACCAGTGCTCCTACTCTATAGGGAAGTGTTCCGACAACTCCATTCGACGGACTTTTCACCTCTGTATAGGACAGGTTATTGCGGGCATTCAGTTCCAGGGCTTTCATCTGTGCCAGTTGAGCCTTGGCACTTAGCCAGGAGTTTTCGGCAGTCTGTAGGTCGAAAGCGGAGACTACATTTTGTGCATGTAATTCTTTTTTGCTGTCTAACGTCAGTTTTGCAGTGCTTAACGCTGCTTCTGCTGCTTCCACATTGGCTTGGGCTGTCTGCAAAGCCGCCTGATAAGGCACCTGGTCGATTACAAACAATAACTGTCCTTTGCGTACAGCCTGTCCTTCTTCCACACATAATTGAGTGATAAAACCTGAAACCTGTGGATAGATGTCGATGTCCTGACGTCCGCGGATAGTGGCAGAATAGAGACTGCTCAGGGTTTTGTCGGTTGTAGACACTTTTAGTACTTTGTACTCATTGTTCACCATCATGGCCGGCTGTTCTTTACATGAGCTGGCAACAAGGCATAAGAACCCTACCCCGATGCCACCCAGGCATCTGGTAATTAAATTTTTCTTCATTTCTACGTACTTATTTTATTTATAATCCCGGCAGCCGGATTGTTCCAAAATAAAAAACATCAATAGGGTGATATTCAAGTGAGAATAGTTTGTTACTCTTTGATATTTACTGCCTTAACTAATAACCGGTGCAAATGTCCGACTTTTTCTCAAATGAAGTGTGGTTGAAAATTGAATATTGTTGTTCCAAAATTGAACAGGGGATATCACACGAAACCATTTTGCTGACGTCAGCAAAATGGTTTCGTTATAACATACTCTTTACTGTGTTATTTTTTTTTCTTCTTGGAGTCGTTTAGCTTCTTGGCGTCTCCTTTCAGGCGCTTTTCTACCTTTTTTATATCTTCTCCGGCTGGGAACTGTTCGGGAAAGATACCTCTGTTAATCAGCATATCTCTTACTGCCAGATTATTATCTACGTGTTCGTTTTCGATAGGGGTTTGTCCGTACAAATCTTTTTGCTGTACATTCACAGATGTCATTTCCGCGGCAAAGTCCTTTGCTTTTATGCTGATTGTTGGCAGGAAATCGGCAAGTGGGCGACTGTCCGGTACACCTAACTTGCGTTTTAACAGTTTAGTATCGATGCGGAACAGAGCTTTGTCTCCCTTTGAGCGTATTGTGGCAAAGCCTTTACTGTCGATACCTCTTTCGTATAAAACACCGGAAAGTAACTTCTCTGTTTCTGCTAATTTGGTGCGGGCGTTGATGCGTTCGAAGTCTAATAAGCGCTGTTCTACAAGCTCTGCATGGCGAGTTTGAACGGCAAAATAGTTTTGGGCAAAAGCGATTTCGGGTTTTCGGGGATCTCCGTTTTGGGCGATCAAATAGCAGGCATAGCGCGTAAGGAGGATGTTATCTATCTCTCTTTCAGCGCCTTTTCCTAGATTTATCATTTTCCCCACGTGGGGAAAATGATACTCTATAATTTCTCCTGCATTTTTACACGCTTCTTCTGCTTTGTCAATTACATTTATGAATTTCTCCCATTTAGTGTAACCTAGTAATTTTTGCAATTCTCGTGCACTCCAACATTCGACTCCGTTATAATCACAGACAATACTTTCGAATCGCGTGAATAACTCTTTGATTTCTTCTGTTTTCATAGTTACAGTTTTTATTATGATTTCTGCAAATATAAGAATTAGTATCTGATAAAAATAGGATTCGTGATATATTTTTATTTTATATTCCCCTGTTTTTCAATGCTAGAAGTAGGATTTATCATTTTGCTGACGTCAGCAAAATGGTCGGGATTGCTTTCAGATATATTTCTTATCTTTGCCGTTCATAGAAAATTATTCATGGAACAATCCGTTTTGCAGTTAACTATTGAGGACTTGCTTTCTTTTGGTATGAATTCCAAGTCCTATCAAGATAAATTGATTATTGTAGAATTTAGTGGCGGCGACCATAAGAATCCGGGATTCAAGGAAGGGGCTTCCATCCGGTTGGATGCATTTTCTATTTTTCTGGTCCGGCAGGGAGAGATTGATATTACGATAGATGATTTTACCTATCATTTGTCGGATAACCTGCTGTTGGATATTATGGATATGCATTCGGTAAAGGACTTCCGTATTTCTCCTGATTTCAGGGGATACCACCTGATTATCGAGCGAAACCTGTTTTCGGAGATTATGCTGAACAGCCGCCGTATGCCCGCTGCCTATATCGCTTCCCGGCATAGCCGCCCGATACAGAAACTGAATGAGGAAGAAGGCGTCTTGCTGGAAAAGTGCCTGCACCGTATCGAACGGAATATCGAACGTACGGAACATGCCTGGCAACGGGATATTATCATGAATGAACTTCGCGGTTTTCTGCTGGAAATGAATAATATCGTTTATCAGGCTAACCGCGGAAATGTCAGTCCGAATCCTCCCAGCCGCGATTTGCTGTTGTTCCTGTTCATCCAGTTGCTGAACAAACATTGCCGTACGGAACATTCCGTCTCTTTCTATGCCGGCGAATTATGTATTACTCCCGAATATCTTTCACGCATTATGAAAAGTTTTAGTGGAAAAACAGTCAACCAATGGATTAGCGAGGCGCTGATACGTGAATCCGAGATTTTGTTACGTAATCCGGACCTTACAATCCAACAGGTTGCAGATATGCTGAACTTTTCCGACCAGTCTTCGTTCGGAAAGTTCTTCAAAAAGCACCGGGATATTTCACCGTTGGCATTCAAACGGCAATATGCAAAAGACTAGAAAGAACATTATTCCGGGACATAAATAATCTCCCCGTTTTCCAGTTCGTAAGCGATGCCGACTTTGCGGCCTTTCTTCCCTTCCGATTCCTGGTTTTCGGAAGGGGTATACCGTTGGATGGATTCTCCCTTCTTAGTGATTATCTCCATGTTTTCTTTCCCCGGATTCTTAACTAATGAAAAGTCTTCTTTGGAGAAAAGTTCCGTCATATTGAAACGGGTGACAAGCGCTACCATCAGGGCTACGGCAAATACCATGGCTACATCGAAAAGATTGGCAACCACGCCCATCGGGTCGGAATCTCCGTCCGAATGAAGTAACCTATTTCGCTGTGCCATGATGCAGGTTTTTATAGATATATTCCAAATCGTTCATATCACGTGCATACCATCGCTGTTTTATTTGCAGGGTAACTACACCGATTGCGGCAATAACCATGCCGACTACGGTGGTGGCAAACGCGACCTGCATATTGTAAGCCATAGATGCAATATCGCCGGTAGAAAGTCCGACCAGCGCCGGTCCCATCGGAATCAGTGTCCCCATAAGTCCCAGCATAGGGCCTAATTTGATAAAGCTACGCGAGCGTCCCAGCTCTTTTTCCGCTTCTACTTCGTAATTGGCTAGCAGGCGTTCGCAGTAAGGGCTATTTTCCTTGTGGCTGTAGAGCTTTTGCAGGCAACGCAGCAACGGAATGTTTTTGTTTTCGGGCAATTGACGGCAAAGTTCTTCTGCATTGCCGGGTGTCATTTCTTCAAGCATATTGTTTATTTGCTGCTGCAAACGTGTTTTCTGCCAGAATTCTCCGAAAAAACCTCCGGCCATTAGGATGGCACGAATGAAAAATAGTAGTAACAGTACCACTACAGGCACCAGCAATCCATTCGATATCCAGAATAAAGCATTTGAGATAGATGTCATATCCGTGTGTTTTTTATTAATTTCCATTCTAGGTGGCGATAATTCCCAGCAGAATGATAAAAAGGTTCGTAATAAATAGCAATTCCAATCGCAGGCTGTTGTCGCCCAGAAATTTTTTCAGGAACCAACCGCAACCAATCACGCCTACCCCTGTGACTGTAGCAAAGCACCACGCCACAGTGCGGAAGTCTGTTCCCGGAAAAGCAAAGATTGTCTGGGTGAGTGTATAGGCCAGTACCACAGAGATAAGTATTCCCGGATAATAGGTAAGCAGACGGGTCAGGTTACGTTTGAAAAACGTATCATGCTGCCGTAAACCGGCGAAACAATCGAAACAGAAAGCAATCATAACCGTTGATTCCAGTGTTATCATAACAGCCGCATCCTGCATTCGTTCCGGAGAGGCCAGAAAGTCGGCTATCTGTGTTTTTGACTGTTCCGTAGCCCAGGGCCAGATTGCCAGGACAAAAAGGCTGCACCCCAGACCGGCAGCGAGTATCCCGTAGAACGATTCATAGAAACCTATTTTCAACAGGAAATTCAGGGTGATGAATCCGAGTAATATGCCTATAACATACTCCATCCGTTACTTTTTTCTCCGTTTCAGGATAAAAACCAACATGACGAATAAGGCCATAACCGTAACGCCGATTAATATACCATCCAATGTCTGGCTTTCCGTTTGAGGCTGTTGTGTCAGTTGGTCTTTTTTCAGAACGACTTGTTGTCCGGTTTCTACCAAAGCCTCTTTTATTGCAGTGATATTCCGCTGATATGTGCGGGCTTGTTCTGTGGAGGTATGGGAGGCGATAAACTCTTTCAGTTTGTCATTGTCGCAGACAAATCCTGTGCAGGCCGGTTTGAATTCGTTGACCAGGTTCGTATGCAGTTCGGCTATTTGCTGCAATTGTTCGTTTGTCGCTTTCCAGTATCCTTTGCGGGCGGTTTCGAGCATGACGGCAGTCATTTCTTCGAGGGCGGCTGGACTTTCTTTCCGGAAGAAGTTATGTATTCCCAGTTGCTGCTCGTCGAGGACATACATTTTATACAGGTCATCCCACAATTCATTGTCGATGGTGGAAGGTTTCATTACATTCCAGCCATAGGTGTTACGGAATGTCTTGGAGAAATTCTCAGCCGTTGTCGCTCCGCCTTTCATCTTTTCTTTGATGTATTCCGGGTTAAGCAGGGTTGTACGACTTTCTACTCCGATTGCTTCCCGCAGGTTTTGCAGGCGGATATTATGGCGGTTGCGGTAATCGGACAGATAAGCCTCCGGGTCTTTGCCGGTGACATTACGTACGGAGAGATTCAATCCTCCCATAAATTCATACATATGGTCCAGGCTTAAAGCCCCCCAGGTGTTGCTCTGACGTGGTTGCATCACAACATCGGTGTTTTGCAGGGCAACTTCGAACAGGTCTTTGACGACTTCTCCCCATTTATCAGGATCACCGTAAATGGCTCCCATATTGTTCAGATAAGTGTCTGCAATCTGCGACTCTTTTTCCCAAGCATCCCCTTTTTCTACGAGTCCGGTGATACCGGTTCCGTAGCCGCCGTTTACGGCACCGAATATGCGCATCGTCGACAGTTCGCGGGCCTCTTTGGGGGATATGCCTTTTTCAACCAGTCGTTTTTCCGATTCGACGGTGCCTTCAGCTACATAGTTGCCATATTGGTCCCCTTCCGATTTAGCGGCCATGGCTACCGCCTTACTCAACATTGCCAGACGGGAGGCGGCCAGGTCGCGGAGTTGTCCGGAAGTCTGGACGACAATGTCGATACGCGGACGTTTTAATTCCTCAGAAGGAATCAGGCGGATATCGGTAACACGCCCCATGCCGTCACGTACCGGCTCTACTCCCAGCATATAGAGGGCTTGTGCCAGGGTGGCGCCTTCGGTCTCGATAAATTCGCCGGCCCAGAAAGTATAGCTGACCTTTCGAGGCCAGTCTTCGTGTTTCTTGAAATAAGTGTGCAAAGTAGCTTCAGCCAATGCTTTTCCGTTGTCCCAGGCACGTGTGCCGGGTGTTGCTTCGGCATTGATGGAGTACATGTTCCGTCCGGTTGGCAGGGTGTTGGGCGAGAGAACCACATCACCACCGGGACTGGGGGCGATATAGCCTCCGTTCAGGGCATGCAAGAAACCTTGTAGTTCCGATTCCGGGGATGATTCGAGTAATTGTTTGTAACTGAGTACGTTTTTCAGTGTACGTTCGATTTCCAGAACGGCGAAAGAAAAGTCTTTCTCTTCCTGCGGTACTTCCGGCAGAACGGCTTTTTTTCCTTCTTTTTTTGCCTGTTTACGGGCTTCGATTCGTTTTTTTACCCAGTCCGGCATTTTACCTACTTTAGGAATGCCAGCCGGCATTTTCATGCCTCCGCTTTCGTCGCTTTTACCGGAATTGTCATTCTCGTCGCCGGCGGCCATTGCCATCATTTCACTCATGGATAACTGGCGGGGATTGACGGCCATATCAGTAGCACGTGCCTTCATCAGGTCGGCGCGGCTCAGTGAGGCAAAATCCTGCATCAGCCGTTCCGGATTTTGTACCGGCGAAGCGAGCAGCTGTTTCAGCTTACTTTTGACCGGGGTGAGGTAGCGACGGGAAATATAGGTGTTGTTTTCCAGTTGTTTGCGGGTGATCTTTCCGTTCAGAGCATCCAAGCGTGCCAGGCTGTATGCCAACGGGTCAGCCGACATGGCTATCACGGTCGATTCGATATCTTCCGGGGTGTAAGTCTGTCCGAGTGTATAAAGTCGCCCGGTCATCTTCTCATTGGCAATTTCTTCGGCGAAGTTTTCGATACGTTCTATCTCTTCTGCCGTGTAGGGCTTATTGGCGATGCTGTCGAGTTGTAAGTCCCTTTGTAATCCCAGTTTTAATACGGAGGCTTTTATTTTCAGACCAATCTCCTGCTGTTTGCTCTCCGGTGCCTGATACCAGGCATCGATGTCGCTGAACAAGCCGGAGAAACGTCCCCGTGTACGACTTCCCATGAACGGAGGCGTAAGATGCGATAGCATGACGGCATGCGTACGCCGTTTGGCGATGATCGCTTCACCTACATTGGCAATACTGTAATAGTAGAAATGAGGCAGGCTGCCTATCAGGCAATCCGGCCAGTCCCTATTGGATAATCCTGCCTGTTTGCCTGGGGTGAACTCCAAACTACCGTGTGTCCCGAAATGGATCAGGGCATCTGCTTTAAATTCATTTTGCACCCAAAGATAAGGAGCCAGATAAGCATGTGGCGGTGCTACGCTTGCTCCATGTACGATTTGGAACTCGTCATCCCCTTCGGCAGCATGTGGTTGAGGAAATAATACGACATTTCCGAATTGCAGGCGTGCGATAGCCAGCGAAGGTTCTCCGTCCCGTGTTGTACTCAGGTAATCGCCCGGCGCTTCGCCATATTTGTCGACAACCTCCTTATATTTTTCGGGGACGAGCGTCTGGCTAGCCCACTGTTCATATGTACTTTTACTAACCCATAACGGATTCCCGTTTTTCATGAAATCGTCCTGTGCCCCTTTGGCATAAGCTCCCAATACGGCTCCCTGTTTCTTTAGCAATTGGTTGAAACTGTCGAAGGTGTCGGGCAGTCCGTCTACCTGGTAACCTTCCTGTTTCAGCCGTTTCAGCAATTCGTAAAGAGAGGGAGCTACTTCCAGCCCGGCGGCTACGAGTGATGCTTGTCCGGCTGCTTTGAAATAACAGATTGCCAGGCGTTTCTCTTTATTGGGTTTATTGCGCAGTTGCAGGTAGTTTTTTACATTTTGTGTAAAGTTATCCAGGCGTTCACTCTCCGCATCAAACATAAAATAGCCGTTTGGATGCTGGTTCTGTGTAGAGATAACGAGCGGATCGATGCCTCCGTCTATTTCGGGAAGAACGATGCGTGCAGTCAGATAACCGCCGGTTACGCCTTTGTTCTTGTCATCGCTCAGCCATTCGTCGCGACTCAGCATGATGGAAAGCGGACAGAAGAGCGGGATATTGTTTTCTGTCAGCCACTCTACAGTCTTGTCACCGCCCAGCCGTCCCATCGGCAGGTAAACGACGGCATCCGGATGTACACTTTCCATCAGTTCCTGGCGTCGGGCAGCAGAGGCAATCGGATAGACATTGAAACCTGCATCCGTCAGTCGGGTGATCAGACTGTCGATATAACTCCGGTTGCCTTCCAGCGGTGAGGTCATACCTGAAACGAAGGCGATACGCGGGGCATTCTCTTTATATAGTTTCTTTTCGCGAAGGTGGTTGGTCAGTTCGTCGGCTGTCCGGAAGAACACACCCTCTTCCAGGTGGAAAAAAATGTCGGAAGGAATCAATAACGGTTCCCCGGCTTTTGTCTGGAAAAGTTTTCGGCTGTCGAACGTGCTGCGGATATAATATAGCATGTTCCGGTAGTTCTTGCGGCTTCGGTTGTTATAATAAATATCTAGTTGCTGTTCTTGTAAACTGTCTACATGGTGGTTGTTGATGGAGCCGGAGGAGAAGACAAAGGTGTATACGGCAGTTCCTTTCTTTCCGGCGATCTCGATATTTTCTGTCTGTTCTTCCGTCAGGCGCAACCCCGGTCCGAAAAGGAGGATGGCATCGTAGCTTTTGAGCGATGACGCATCTTCGGCCTTGACTTCTTTCACTTTTATCAAGCGGCTGTCGTTGGCCATCGCGATGTTGGATACTTGATAGGAGGGGAAGTTCACCAACGCAATCTTGGTGGGTGATAACAACAGGCTATAAAAAGCATATAAGCCGAGTACCAGCAAAAGTGCCAGCCCGGCTTTCCATCCTGCGGATTTGTGTTGACAGAGGAATTGAATAACAGACATACTTATATAAAAAATGGCAAAGGGAAGGGAGAGTGGAAAGAGTGTGATGTGTGTCTGATGTATCTCCCTTCCTTTGCGTTGATTAACTAATTACTATTTAAACGGATATATGTATTCAAAAGTGGGGTGACCTGAAACACCTTTATCGTCTTTGTATTGTTTAAATATTAATTTGGCATAATGTTTTCCATCTGCTGTTCTAATAATAAATACATTATTATTTGGAAACCAAGTGTTTATCATGTAATTATACCAGGTCCATGAATAATATTCTTCATACCCGGGTGCCTGAAAAGCCGTGTTGAGTGAGTGTTCCTCAAATTTGCTCATAATCAACATCATTTTTTCTTTTGAGTCAGCAATGAAACCGCTTGTCGGAACTGTAGTTACAGCATCGAATGTTGTTTGTTTTGTGTCCAATGCTCCTCCTTGTCCGTTGCCGGAAGTACCGCTGTTGGTGCGTACATAAAAACGTTGGAATGCGATATCCCAGGTTTGGTCTTTAGCAGCATTTGCTTTGTCTATTACTACACTGTCTCCTTTTTCAAAAGAAAAATAACACCAATCATCAGGATTGGTACTGGTTGCATGAACCGTGAAAGATTTAGCCTCTGCCGGAACTTCCGGTTCCTCTTTCTCATCGTCACTACAAGCAATGAATCCGGAAGAAAGCAAACACAATGTAACAAGTACCATGATCTGTTTTAGACCGGATACTGAAAATTTAAAATTACTCGTTTTCATAAAATGATTAAAATTTATAATGTTCATAATCGCATATTAGAATTTGAAAATAACGGAGCCGAAAACACGACGTCCCGAATCGTAAGTTGTAAAGTTGACAGGATCGGTGTAATTGAAAATATTTTGTACGCCAGCCGTTAACAGCAAGTTCATATATTTGTGTTTCCAGATACTGTATTGTACGGTCAGTTTCCACAAACTGTAGGCATCCTGCGGACTGTCAACCATTTGCTGGGTGGTTTCTCCGGTTTCGGGATCTGTTATAGTCTTTTCGCGGAAATTGATTTTCTTTGAAGTCCATCTTCCGGCAACAGAAACCGTCGTTTCCCGTTTGAACAAATCGAACATAAACATGGCATTACAGTTGAGTGCATGTTTAGTGTTTCCTGTCAATTGCAATCCGGTCGCTTTATCCTGAGCATCTGTAAAGTCATAAGTCCCTTGCAGATTTACCCATTGGAACGGTTTATAAGTGAGGGAGATTTCGGCACCCCGGATACGGGCGTTATCTACATTTCTGTATCGCAGTTGTGCTTCCTGGCCTCCACCGGGCAGATCGACAATAACGTTATACGACTGTATCTTGTCTTTAATATCATTTTGATAAATTTCTCCGCTTATATTCAATTTATTGAATGTGTATTCGGCAGAAAAAGAATAATAATTGGAATGTTCGGCTTTTAAATCCGGGTTTCCTATATTGTGGGATACCGATCCCATCTGAAAATCAGAAAATAATTCAGTTGCATCCGGAGCCTTGAATCCTTTGCTGTAACCGGCACGTAAACGGAGATTTCCGGGTGAGTACATGACGTTGACTTTCGGTGTATAGGCATCTCCGAAAACAGAATGATGCGTATAACGGAAACCACCGATAATATCGAGTTCCGGGATAACTTTCCAGTCCAGTTGTACAAATCCGTTGATATCGTTTACCTTGCGGGTTTTCAGATTTTCACCGTATTGTTTGACATTATAATCTTTATTCCAATTGAACTCAATGCCGCCTATTCCCTGCAGATTATCGAGTGGGGTATAAATATCCGTCAGACGCAGAGTCTGTACATTGGATGTGGCATTTTTACCAATTGAATCCAGCTTTTCAAAAACTGTACGACGGATGTAAAAGTCTCCATAGTAAACCCCTTTCAACAGATTTTTTTCTCCCAATTGCTGCTCTATACCGGCACGGAATGTTTTGTTGAAACTCTTGTAATGGGTTACTTCATCGCTTAATTTCGGATTTTTTTCTTCATTAAGGAAGAAATCGGCCGATACGTTTATCTTCGTGTGATTATATTCCCATCCCAGTTTTTCGGATATTGTCATATTGGCCGACGGGTTCTGGGTATAGTTTCCCGGTGAATCGGGAGTCAGGTCATACCCGTCTGTCGAGTTCCGGTTGAATAATGTCTGCGATGTAAAATTCTTGTATTTGGTACCAAAGGCTGCATCCATCAGAAGCTCATTGTAGCGTGAATAGCGTACTTTGGCCCATCCTTCGGCTGGACGTTCGGGTGTTTTCGTGATGATATTAATGATCATACCGATTGCACTGGAACCATACAATGCTGAGGCTGCGCCTTTTACAACTTCTATCTGTTTGATATTGGATGTACTCAGACGTTCGAAATCAATCGGACCACCGGGTGTATTGGACAGGCGCTCGCCATCTACCAGTATGAGTATATATTTGTTCTCAAGTCCCTGGATGCGAATATTGTCGCCGCGCGGGTCACTATTGAACTGTAATCCGGGAATTGTAAACTCCAACGCGTCCATGATGTTTTCAAAATCATTGCGTTGTAGTTGTGAGGCCGGGATCAGTTTGGTCAGTACGGGAGAGTTTTTGATGAGTTTTTCTGTGCGCGTCCCGGTAACGACCACCTCGTTTAGGTCGAATATCCCTGCATTCATCTGGATATCCATCTGTTTGGCGGGGCCGTTGGAATCGATTTTGATGCGTTGTTCCATGTATCCGGTGGAACGGACCAATAAATTATAACTTTTGCCTTCGATTAGTTCCAGCCGGAAACGACCGTCTGCGTCACAGGCGGTGCCAATCAATGTTCCGGGAACATTGATTGTAGCCATAGGTATACCTTCTCCTGTTTCGGAGTCAATGATTTTGCCGGTCAACACACAAATGCCGGTTTGTACCTGTTCTTTATCCGGTGTATCAGTAGCCAGTGTTTCTGCAAATGTTGTTGCAGGTGTAAGCACACACACCGAAAGTAAAGACATAGCAATACCTTTCAGTCTCATATAAGTAAGCAAATAAGTTGGAAGAATTTGTTTTGAAATTCCGCCTTGTTAATCCCTGCTTTTTATCCCGAAAGCACGAATACAATTGATCAGGCAGGTTTTCTGACTTTCCCGGCTTTGCAAAGCCTTCCCGACTTTCGTCAGTGGCATGGAGTTGCAAGCATTTCCGGCAGTCACCGGAACGGGATTACAGCAACGGGCATTGTTCCGGACTTTCACCGGATTCCCTCTCATCACTTGCAGAATGCATTGTGATTCACCTTAATCCGCTGCAAAAGTAGTAAAGTATTTTTGAATACAAATAATATTTATTCATTAAAAAATCTTTCTGTCAGAAAAGTCACAGGGAAATTAATTGATTATCAAAATGATATTTGTGTGTGGGGTGGATGGTTTGTATGGGCTGGTGGGAATGTTGGTTTGTTTTTATGAGCCTCTCGTGAGGTTTCTTTTGCTCGTTGTGTCTTGATTATTGTGATAACTTTAGCAGAATGTTGTATATTGTTTATGAACTATAGCTGATCTGTTATGTTTTCTGTTGTTATGTTGATATATTGCTATTCGCTGCAGATGCTGATTTTTGGTTGTTCTGGAAATGAAAACTGCCTAAAAACATGTAATTTTCTCTTTTAATAGTACTGATAGTTGTATTGCGGATGTCTTAATTAACAAATTTTTAGTCTAAAAAAGGCGCAATTTCTACTACAACAAAATTTTATCTCGTTTTAAACGAATTAAATTTTGTTTTAAACAAATTCGAACTTCGTTTAAAACGAGATAAAAAGTAGCTATTGGATAGTCTATATGTTAATAAATGTGTAGTGAGCCTTTCTGGAATGACTAAATGAAAAATAAGTCTGTTCTCATTTAAGGCTGTTATCTGTCATAATGTTTGTATATGTCTTATTCTTTTGTCGTTTTGCTTTTTATATAAACGGGTTATAATTATAGAAAACGACTTTATTTTCTTTCAGTGATTTTTTGACATCGATCAATCGCTGGTTACTGCTACCTCGGAACAGGAGGCTTTCGTCATGGAGGGCTTGTTTGAATTTACCGTCTACCAGAACGTCTACATATTGAAGCAGTGCGGCCTGTTTCGGGTTTTCCAGCAGTTTCTCAAATGTATATCCGGTGTAACACCAGATGTTTTTCTGGCTTTTTTCTTTGATGGCTCGTGCCAGCTTGGTGAATTCTTCCGGCTGAAACATCGGGTCGCCCCCGCTGAAAGTTACATCTGCAAAATCGTCTGCGAGGACCTTTTCCAGTATCTCTTCAGTAGGAACAGGTCGGCCCTTATTGATATCCCACGATTCAGGGTTATGGCAACCCGGACACTGGTTTGGGCAGCCGGCAGCGTAGATAGCGGTCCGGAATCCCGGACCGTCTACAGTCGTATCTTCTATAATATCAATAATCGATAACATCGTATTTTTCTAATTATGAATAATTCTGTCATTCAACTCCGCTAACTTGGCATTGTTCCAGCGATCGGTTGTACCTACCAGATAGCCGGTGATGCGTTGTAGCTTGTCCAGATGTTTGCTGCCGCATTTGGGGCATTCGTCCAGATGGTTGGCTGCGTTTTCGTAGCCACAATCCAGACAGCGGTTGCGGTTATGGTTTACCGAGCCGTAGCCGATATTGTATTTATCCATCATGTCGACCACCTTCATGATCACTTCCGGGTTGTGGGTGGCGTCGCCGTCTATTTCCACATAGAAGATATGGCCGCCGCCTGTCAGTGCGTGGTAAGGGGCTTCTACTTCTGCTTTATGGCGGGCGCTACATTTGTAATATACCGGGACATGGTTGGAATTCGTGTAATAATCTCGGTCGGTAATACCGGGTAACGGTCCGAATTTTTTGCGGTCTCTAGCGGTAAACTTACCGGAAAGTCCTTCTGCCGGAGTTGCCAGTACACTGTAATTATGCTGATAACGTTCCGAGAACTGGTTTACACGGTCGCGCATATAAGTCACGATCCGTAATCCCAGTTCCTGTGAGGCTGCATCTTCGCCGTGATGTTTGCCGGTCAGGGCAACCAGGCATTCTGCCAGTCCGATGAATCCGATTCCCAGTGTGCCCTGGTTGATGACCGGGGCAATTGTATCGGTCGGTTTCAGTTTCTCGCTGCCCAGCCATAAAGAGGACATCAGCAGTGGGAACTGTTTGGCATAAGCCGTTTTCTGAAATTCCATACGTTCATGAAGTTGAAGGGCCGTAGTTTCCAGCATTTCATCCAGTTTTGCGAAGAAACGGGCAATCCGCTCTTCCTTATTTTTAATATCCATGCATTCGATTGCCAGACGTACGATGTTGATCGTCGAGAACGACAGGTTGCCGCGTCCGATAGATGTTTTCGGTCCGAAACGGTTTTCGAATACGCGGGTACGGCATCCCATGGTTGCCACTTCGTATTTGTAACGTTCGGGATCGTCGGCTCTCCAGTCTTCATGCTGATTGAATGTGGCATCCAGGTTCAGGAAATTCGGGAAGAAGCGGCGGGCTGTCACTTTGCAGGCCAGTTCATACAGGTCATAGTTCCGGTCTTCCGGCAGATAACTTACGCCCCGTTTCTTTTTCCATATCTGAATCGGGAAAATGGCAGTTTCGCCGTTGCCGACACCCCGGTATGTGCTTTTCAGCAATTCACGGATAATGCAGCGGCCTTCGGCAGACGTATCCGTTCCGTAGTTGATGGAACTGAATACCACCTGGTTACCACCGCGTGAATGGATCGTGTTCATGTTGTGGATGAAAGCCTCCATGGACTGATGAACGCGGCTGACGGTTTTATTGATAGCATGCTGTACGAGTCGTTTGTCTCCGGTCAGGCCATCCAGCGGACGGGTTACATAATCGTCTATTTCTTTATTATAAAGGTGTGAATAGTCTACGCCATTCAGATCTTCCAGATTTTTGACTTCTTCGATATAGCTGTTACGCACATAAGGTGCCAGGTAAAAATCGAAAGCCGGGATCGCCTGTCCGCCATGCATCTCATTTTGTGCAGTTTCTAAAGAGATACATCCCAGGATACTTGCCGTTTCGATACGTTTGGCGGGGCGCGATTCACCGTGTCCGGCCGAGAATCCATATTTAAGGATGCGATCCAGCGGATGTTGTACGCAAGTCAGGCTCTTGGTCGGGTAATAATCTTTATCATGAATATGCAGGTAATTGTTGGCAACCGCCTCTTTTACCTCTTCGCTCAACAGGTAATCGTCAACGAACGGTTTGGTCGTCTCACTGGAAAATTTCATCATCATACCTGCGGGGGTATCTGCGTTCATATTTGCATTTTCGCGGGTAATGTCGTTCGACTTGATATTGATGATTTCCAGGAACATATCGCGGGTTTTTGCTTTACGGGCAACACTGCGCTGATTGCGGTAGGCAATGTATTTCTGAGCCACATCCTTGCGGCTACTGTTCATTAGTTCCAGTTCGACAGCGTCCTGAATCGCTTCGACTGTCATTTGCGGTTCTCCTTTGAATGAAATATGATCCGTGATCTGTCGGATCAACTGCAAATCTTCTCCATTTTCCGTATGCAGCATCGCTTTACGGATCGCCGTTACTATTTTTTCCTCATTAAATCCGACGATACGTCCATCCCTTTTGATAACTGTCTGAATCATGATAATTGTATTGGTGTATTACTTTTTATTCTTCTGCAAAGGTATGCTCAATTATTATATGGTTTTCTTTTTGGAAAACTTTTAACGGGTTAAATTATGTCAAACTCTTGTAAATCAGATACGATATTTGTAAAAATGGAAAACTTTGAAGGTTTTGATGATAAAAAGTTTTCCCAAAAAGGCTGTTTGGTGATAATGGGGTATAATGTGAAATGTATCAATTGTTTATGCAAAAAAACAGAAAAAAACAGGGGCGATTCCGGTCGATCGCCCTGTCTGTTGATGGTACGAAATATCTATAATTGCTTATTCGGATTGCTATTTGTCTTTCAGTAATTCGATAAACATGGTTGTCGTCAGTAATATCCCAATGGCAACGCAGACCAGGATAAGTAATAAGTTTACATATTTCGCATTCGGCTTCGAGCCGGTGTGCAGGTTGTTGGCGAAATATTCTTTGAAGAAAAGATATAACGCCGGGACGGAAGCACTGGCCAGCAGGAAATCTTCCGGGATATTGAAGTAATATGTTTTCGACAAGCCGATCAGCGACCAGTGTGTCAGAAACAGGATTATGAACATGTTGATATTCTTAGAGAAGAACAACAGGAGTCCGATGGTGAAAACAACGACCGAACAAGGCATGACCGGCGAAGTCATTTCCGGGAAAGTCAGTCCCCGTGCCATCGATATAAGCGGATAGATAAACGGCATGGCAAACAGGAAGTACGCTAACCAGTCATATTTGCGGGTACGTTCGAAAGTGGTGTATCCTGACAAGGCATCCCATCCCCATAGTATCGCCATGATCGCCCAGAATAAGGCCATCACTTCGTTGTAGCTGCGCTCGGCACAGTAGATGTAGTAGTAGATGACTGATATCCACAGATAGACGGCAATCAGATAGATTTTCATTCCGTTCTTTACCCACGGCTGAGGGTTGCGGGTCAGCAGGACGGTCAGTATTATCCCGATCAGGATAATTCCCAGTTGCCATTCCCAGGTTGCTGCATTGTAGAGTCCTATCGTTTTCCAGAAAATTTCCATAGAGTTATTCGTATGCTGATGATTTTATTTGCGTCGTGTTAATGAAAAAGCCTTACCCGGCAGGAGGAAGATCGGCAGTGTCGCACCGACCGTCAGCATGAAGATCGCGGTGAAGGTAACGAAACCGTTCGACATGAACATTTCAATATATTTCGCTTTCTGTACCGGTTCGTCCATCGTCTGGAGGAACATGATCAGCGAGAAAACCATGTTGTAGGCAAATTTGCCTGGGATCATCGGCAATAAAGCCGGGATATAAAGCACTGTCATCGGGCAGTAAATCCTGCCTCCCAGCCACAAACTTCCGAATCCGATCACCAATGCCCCGAACAGGGAGGCGGTAGCGATATCCACCCCGAAGAAAGTCATCAGGCAGAATCGGCAGGCATGGCCTACGGCAGCCAGCAAGGCAATGTAAGGAAATGCCCGCATGGGTGGGTCGGAAATCGCACCGAAACCAATACCTGCAATGGCTGCAAAAAGTCCGTCTAAAAGAATATCCAATACTATCATATCAAATTGTTTTTTACCATCATTAATGTGAAAGAAAGCCCGATCGCGATACAGATAATCAGCATCAGCGCATTGACCAGCCGGGCAAAACCGGTCAGTATATACCCTTCGACAATGTCGATAACCCCATTGATCAGCGGTACGCCCGGTATCAGGAACAGGACGCTCGTTGCCAGTGCAATGTCCGAGGTCGTGTCGAATATCAACGCTGTAGAGGCACAAAGCGATGCAATAAAGGCCGATACCACGAAGATTATGTAATGATTGAATTTCCGGATCTGCATCTGTTGTTTCAGGAAAAAACCGGTGATAGTCGCAGAAAAGACAATCCCCATCGAGGTTATGTCTCCCCCAAACAGGCGGCAGAAAGAGGCATTGGCAAAGCCCACCAGTATCAGAACGAAAAGCGGATCGATATGCGGGCTGGCGATAATCTTCTCATATTTATCTTTTAATTCTTCCAACGGCAAATGTTTGTCATACGTTTCCCAACTCAGAGCGCTCAGTTTGGCGTTCTTCTCGAAACTTATCGGAAGAGCGGGGATATCGATCACCTCGCTGTATGTTTCTTTCGTATCATTGTCGGAGATCGTCAGAATAATATTTTTCTGAAAAATGCTGATTTTAACATCAGCGCCATATGCTTCTCCTATTCGTTTGGAACTCCGGACTACCCGGGATGTGTGTACCCCGCATCCCATCATATGGGCGGAGTACTCTGCGATGAATTTGGCTACGGGTAGCAAAGATTCATTTCTACTCATGTCGTACTTTTTATATATGAACCGGATTTTATTCCGGAATGTTTCTTTTTGCTGGCGGAAAAACGGGCGATAAACCTAAACCGGGGCGCAAAAGTATAAAAAACTTATTTTATATCATTGTTTTGTCTTTTATTTTTGTAGTTTTGCACCGAAATGGTTCTGTATTTTTGATTCTGGAAATACAGATTAAAAGGGAATCGGGTGTAAATCCCGGACAGTCCCGCTGCTGTGAAGCTCTAATAACATCCTGAAAACAACTTATGCCACTGACATGTGTCGGGAAGGCTTCAGGATGGGAGTCAGTCAGAAGACCTGCCGTTCGTTAAAGGCTCATATCCTCGTGGGTTAGGATACGGGTTCGAAATGATTGTTTATTCTAAATTTATCAGATTTATGGAGAAAGATTGTCCGCGTTGTGGGGGCTCTTTTGTTTGTCGGGTAGATGATATATCCGCCTGTCATTGTGTGCCTGTGAAATTGGATGAACTCCAGCTTGCTTATGTGAAGGTCCATTATCCGGGATGTTTGTGCAACTCCTGTTTGAATGAGATCAAGAAATATTTCTATGCCTGTGAGGTGAATCCCCGTTATAAACATTTAAAGCATTGATATGATACGGAAGATATTAATTGCAAACCGTGGCGAGATCGCCGTACGTGTGATGCGTTCCTGCCGGGAGATGGGAATACAGTCTGTGGCTGTTTTTTCGGAAGCTGACCGGGCGGCACGACATGTACTTTATGCTGATGAGGCCTGCCTGATAGGGCCTGCTGCATCAAAAGATAGTTATCTGGATATTGAAAAGATTATCCAAGCGGCAAAAATTCATAAAGCCGATGCCATTCATCCCGGTTATGGTTTCCTTTCGGAAAATGCAGCTTTTGCCCGCAGATGTAAAGAGGAAAATATTATTTTTATTGGCCCGGCTGCTGAGACGATGGAGGCGATGGGCGATAAGATATCAGCCCGTAAGCGGATGATCGAGGCTGGTGTGCCGGTTGTTCCGGGAACGCAACAACCGTTGCAGGATGCTGCCGAAGCCGTTCGGATATGTAAGGAAATCGGTTTCCCCGTTATGCTGAAAGCCTCTATGGGAGGCGGAGGAAAAGGGATGCGACTGAGCTATAAAGAAGAAGATGTGGTGGAAGCTTATCATTCTGCCCGTTCGGAATCGTTATCGTCTTTTGGTGACGACACAGTTTATCTGGAGAAATTCGTAGAGGAACCTCATCATATCGAATTTCAGGTATTGGGTGACAATCACGGGAATGTAATCCATCTTTGCGAACGTGAATGTTCCGTTCAACGTCGTAATCAGAAAATCGTGGAGGAAAGTCCGTCTCCGTTCATTACTCCCGAGTTAAGAAAAAATATGGGTGAAAAGGCTGTTGCTGCGGCAAAAGCTGTCAACTATTCCGGTGCTGGTACCATTGAGTTTTTGGTGGACAAACATCGGAATTTTTATTTTCTGGAAATGAATACGCGTCTCCAAGTGGAGCATCCGATTACCGAGGAAGTTTTAGGCGTCGATCTGGTAAAAGAACAGATCCGGGTGGCTAACAACGAACCACTCCATATCCGCCAGGAGGAGATCGTCCAGCGCGGACATGCCATTGAATGCCGTATCTGTGCAGAAGATACAGAAGCCGGTTTTATGCCTTCTCCCGGTGTCATTAAACAATTGACAGAGCCGAACGGCATCGGTGTCCGTGTAGACAGTTATGTGTATGAAGGATATGAAATACCGGTTTATTACGACCCGATGATCGGAAAACTGATCGTTTGGGCGACAACGCGCCAATATGCGATCGAACGCATGCGGCGGGTATTGCATGAGCATAAGATTACCGGGTTGAAAACGAATATCGGTTACTTACGTCGGATTATGGATACATCCGACTTTGTGCAGGGAAAGTATGATACTTCTTTTATTGAAAAAAATGCCGGACAATTGCAACATCCCGTAGAAGAGGGTGGAACAGAGACTGAAAATATAGCTATGATCGCTGCCTATATAGATTATCTGGTCAATCTGGAGGAAAACAGATCCGGTCAGGCTTCCGACAATCGTCCGATCAGCCGCTGGCGTGAATTCGGATTACAAAAAGGAGTCCTGCGTATTTAATAATCGGCACATTAGCACTATTGAATAATTATTATTTATGGAAATACATATTGGAAAAAGAGTTGCGGATGTTTCGTTGGTCAGTAAAGATGGAAACAAAGTCCGGTTGACTATTGACGGTATCCCTTATGAAGTCGATGTCGTAATGGCCGAAAATGGCGCCTGTTCTATTTTGCACAACGGTGTTTCGTATAATGCAGAACTGATCCGCGGAGAAAGTGGTAAAAACTATACGGTGAATACCCATTTCCTCTCTTATGGTGTGGATATTGTTGATACGCAGGTGAAATATTTGCGTATGCGCAGGAATAGCGAAGAGCGGCAGGACAATAAGATTATTTCTCCGATGCCCGGCAAGGTGGTGAAGGTTGCTGTTCAGAAAGGCGACCGTCTCGAACCTGGCGATATTGTCGTAGTGATCGAAGCAATGAAGATGCAGAGTAATTATAAGGTAAGTTCGGCCTGCACGGTACGCGATGTGCAGGTAAAGGAAGGGGATTCGGTGACGAGCAACCAGGTCCTTCTGACTTTGGATATAATAACAGACAAAGAGGATTAAAATGGGAAAAGAACATTTATATAAAACGTTTGAAGAACTGGATAAGGCTGCTTCGTTGGGAGGCGGTATGGCACGTATAGAGAAACAGCATGAAGCCGGACGTATGACTGCCCGTGAACGTATTGACATGTTACTGGATAAGGGTACATTTGTCGAACTGGATAAGTTTGTCATTCACCGTTGTACCAATTTCGGTATGGAAAAGAACAAAATAGCGGGTGACGGGATCGTTTCGGGGTATGGCAAGATAGACGGACGCCAAGTGTTTGTCTATGCTTATGACTTTACCGCTTACGGAGGAACATTGAGCGGAACGAATGCCGCGAAGATCGTCAAGGTGCAACAACTGGCATTGAAAAACGGAGCGCCGGTAATTGCCCTGAATGATTCGGGTGGTGCCCGTATTCAGGAAGGGGTCAGCAGTCTGGCCGGATATGCTTCCATTTTCTATCAGAATACGATGGCCTCGGGAGTGGTTCCGCAGATTTCTGCGATCCTCGGACCTTGTGCCGGAGGAGCCTGCTATTCGCCTGCGTTGACCGATTTTATTTTTATGGTGAAAGAAAAAAGCCATATGTTTATCACCGGTCCGGACGTGGTCAAGGCGGTTACCCATGAAGAAGTAGGAAAAGAAGAATTGGGCGGTGCTTATACACATAGTACCAAGAGCGGTGTTACTCATTTTATGTGTGATACGGAAGAAGAAACATTAATGAGTATCCGCGAATTACTCGGTTTTCTTCCGGCCAATAATATGGAAGATGCCCCACTTGTTCCTTGTACGGATGATATCCGCCGCGAAGAAGAATCGTTGCAGGAGGTGATTCCGGATGATCCGAATATTCCTTATGATATAAAAGATATTATTGAACCGGTGGTGGATAATCACTATTTCTTTGAGGTAATGCCGCATTTTGCAAAAAACATCGTAGTCGGTTTTGCCCGTTTAGGCGGACGTACGGTCGGTATCGTTGCCAACCAGCCGGCATTCCTGGCAGGTGTGCTGGATATCGATGCTTCGGATAAGGCGGCTCGTTTCATCCGTTTTTGCGATTGTTTCAATATTCCGCTGGTTACTTTTGAAGATGTACCCGGTTTTCTTCCGGGATGTACCCAGGAGCACGACGGTATTATCCGCCACGGCGCGAAGATCGTCTATGCTTATGCGGAAGCGACCGTACCTAAAATCACGTTGATTACCCGGAAAGCCTATGGCGGTGCTTATATCGTTATGTCGAGCAAACCGACCGGTGCCGATGTTAATCTGGCTTACCCAATGGCGGAGATTGCCGTTATGGGAGCAGAAGGGGCTGTTAATATCTTATATAGAAAAGCAACCGGAGAAGAGAAAGAGCGGGCTATGAAAGAGTATGCGGAAAACTTCTCTAATCCCTACCGGGCCGCTGAGCAAGGATTTATCGACGAGATTATCATGCCGCGGCAGACTCGTTTCAAGCTGATACAGGCGTTGGAGATGGCAAAGAACAAAAGCCAGAGCAATCCGCCGAAAAAACATGGCAATATGCCATTGTAACGATTTGATTTTGTTGTTAGAATTATGAATGGTAAATCCCTGTCGACCGTGAGGCTGGCAGGGATTTCTGCTTATGTCATAGTTTTATAAATAAACAGGAACGTAAAAGTTTAAAAAAACTTGTATTTATCATATTGATTTTGTCTTTTATTTTGTAGCTTTGCCTCCGAATTGGTTTCGTGTTGTCTGTTCGGATGATACGGATTAAAAGGGAATCGGGTGTAAATCCCGGACAGTCCCGCTGCTGTGAAGCTCTAATAACATCCTGAAAACAACTTATGCCACTGACATGTGTCGGGAAGGCTTCAGGATGGGAGTCAGTCAGAAGACCTGCCGTTCGTTAAAGGCTGTTTTTCCTCGTGGGTTAGGGAAATGGTTCGAAAAGAATATTAATTCTAAATTGTATGAAAATCATGGAGAAGCTTTGTTCGCGTTGTGGCGTGGAGTTTTGCTGTGCCTCAAAAGTGATTGACTATGGAATGGATTCATGAATTATTATGGGGAGAAGGTATCGGACATTCCATCCTTTTACTGTCTCTGGTTATTGCCATAGGGATCCAACTTGGGAAAATCAAAGTATTTGGGATTTCTCTGGGGATAACCCTGGTATTGTTTGTCGGCATTCTACTGGGACATTTTGGGTTTACAATCAATCCGTCTGTCATTCATTTCTTTAAAGAGTTTGGATTGATCCTGTTTGTTTATTCAGTCGGCATGCAGGTCGGACCCGGTTTTTTCTCTTCTTTTAAGAAAGGGGGGATGACTTTGAATGGTCTGGCTTGCGGAATTGTCTTTCTCGGGGTTATGATGGCCTTGGTGATACATTTTGTGACAGGAATCCCTATTCCGACGATGGTCGGTATTTTATCGGGTGCAGTGACAAATACACCGGGACTGGGGGCTGCTCAACAGGCATTTAGTGATATGACGGGGGCTTCCGATGATACGATTGCATTGGGATATGCCGTTGCTTATCCGCTGGGAGTCGTCGGTATCATCCTTTCCATGTTGTTTGTCCGGTATATTTTTCATATAAGTTTTGACCAGGAGACGAAAAAGCTGGAAGAAGAGAATAATGTGCATAATAGTGAGGCTACACCTATATCGCTGATAGTGAAGAATCCGGCTCTTTTTGGCAGGAAGATAATGGAGCTTGCCGCCCTGTTGGAGCATAGGGAATTTGTCATATCCCGTATTTGGCGTAACAAGACCAATAAAGTGGACATTGTTACCGGCAGTACGATTTTGGAAGAAGATGATAAAATATTCGTGATCACGACAGAACATGATGCGGAAACTATAAAAACCTTTATCGGTCAAGAGATAGAGATGGACCGTAAACAATGGATTCCCGCCGAAAGTGCTTTTGTCAGCCGCCGCATTTTGGTGACAAAGCCGGAACTGACGGGCACTAAACTGGGGGATTTGCAGTTACGCCGTTTGCATGGTATCAATGTCACACGTGTGAATCGTGCCGGAGTGGAACTGGTAGCAACACAAGGTTTGCAATTGCAGGTTGGCGACCGTGTAACCGTAGTTGGTAGTGAACTGGCTGTCGATAAGGTGGGTATGATATTGGGTAATTCGATGAAACGTCTGAATGAACCGAACCTGATTCCAATATTTATCGGTATCGCTTTAGGTATTATTCTGGGAAGTATTCCAATTAGTTTCCCAGGGATTCCTCAACCTATCAAGCTGGGTTTGGCAGGTGGTCCGTTGGTTGTCGCTATCCTGATCAGCCGTTTCGGATACCGTTATAAACTGGTTACTTATACTACCCAGAGTGCCAATCTGATGCTCCGGGAGATTGGTATAACCATGTTCCTTGCCTGTGTCGGGCTGAGTGCCGGGGATGGTTTTGTGGATACTATCGTGAATAAAGGCGGATTTGCCTGGATTGGTTACGGTTTTATTATAACAATGCTGCCTTTATTAGTCATCGGATTGATTGGCAGGCATTTTTTTAAACTGAATTACTATACGTTGATGGGATTGCTGGCCGGCAGTACGACGGATCCTCCCGCTTTGGCTTATGCGAATGCAACGGCGGGAAATGATGCTCCGGCAGTAGGTTATGCTACAGTTTATCCGTTGACAATGTTTTTACGTGTACTAACTGCCCAATTAATGATATTATTCTTCTATTAAGTATTAGATTTGGTTGTTAGAAATTGTTCAATAATAATTTTAAAGCCAGGAGCCCCGCCGAAGTGATTCGCCGGGGCTTCGATTTTTTATTGATTACTGATGATGTAAAAGATTATTGACCGCTTCCTCCCATAATATCCAGCAATTCATTGGTGATGGCCTGCTGGCGGTTTTTGTTGTATTGCAACGTCAGTTCCTGGATCAGGTCGTTGGCATTGTCGTTGGCTGTCTGCATGGCAAGCATGCGGGCGGCATGCTCGGAAGTGACAGTGTCGAGCAAGGTCGTGTAGATGTTCAGATGGAGCACTTTGGGGAGCAGTAAGGCAAGCAACTGTTCGGCAGACGGCTCCAGAATATAGTTGCTCGAAGCACTTTCCGGGTCTGCTTCCGGTAAGGAAACCGGAAGGAAAACCTTTTCGGTCAGTATCTGCTCCGCCATATTCTTGAAATGATGGTAGAGTAGTTCCACCCGGTCGACCTGGGTAGAGATATACAACTCCATCAGGGCAGTTGCCAGTAGCGAAGCATCCTCGTAGGCCGGTTTGTCGCCGATCGTAAGGAAGCTATCATTGGTTTGATAACCCGCTTTATGCAGTTCGTCCGCCACCTTTTTACCGACCGGATAAATGCGCACGGTTATACCGTCCGCCTCATACCGGTGGAGACGGGCTGTTAACTCTTTCCATATGTTCGCATTGAAAGCGCCACACAACCCGCTGTTGGAGGAAAAAGCGACGATAGCCACCTGTTTCACCTCACGAACAGCTGCGTAGGGCGAACTCATATCGCTTTCAGCCGACAGCGTGCCCCTTAATATGGCGCTCAGCTTACTCTCGTATTCGAGCATATGTTCGACAATCGTCTGCGTATGATGCAGTTTGGCAGAAGACACCATCCTCATGGCGGAGGTGATCTTCTGCGTGTTTCTGATCGACGCAAGACGGATTTTTATCTCTTTCAGTGATGCCATAGTCTAATTTCTGTTATCAACCTGCTTTATATGCCCCGCTGACCTGGTGGGCTGTTTCTTCCAAGATACGGCTGACTTCATCATTTATCACACCCGATTTTAATATATCGAGTACGTCTTTCTGATGATTGGTGATCAGAGTCTGTAAGAACGCATTTTCAAAATCGTGTACCTTATCCAGCGGAACCTCTTTCAGTAAACCTTTGGTGCCGCAATACAGGATAGCGATTTGCTGTTCTACAGGCATCGGGTTATACTGGGGTTGTATCAATAGTTGTGTATTTTTCTGTCCTTTGTCGATCGTGAAGGCGGTTACCGCATCCATATCGCCGCCGAATTTCGTGAATGATTCCAGTTCGCGAAACTGTGCTTGGTCGATTTTCAGCGTACCGGCCACCTTCTTCATCGCTTTCAACTGTGCGTTACCACCCACCCGGGATACGGAAATACCCACGTTGATAGCCGGACGGTTTCCCTGGTTGAACAGGTCTGTTTCCAGAAATATCTGTCCGTCGGTGATGGAAATTACGTTGGTCGGGATATAAGCCGACACATCACCCGCCTGCGTCTCGATAATCGGCAGGGCAGTGAGCGAACCGCCACCTTTTACCTTATCTTTCATGCTGTCGGGCAGGTCGTTCATCTGGCTGGCTACTTCCTGTTGGTTGATGATTTTCGCTGCACGTTCCAATAGGCGTGAATGCAGGTAGAAAATATCACCCGGATACGCCTCGCGGCCCGAAGGACGGCGAAGGATCAGGGATACCTCGCGATAAGCGACTGCCTGTTTCGACAAGTCATCATAGACAACTAACGCATGACGTCCGCTGTCGCGGAAATATTCGCCGATGGCAGCTCCGGCAAAAGGAGCGAAATATTGCATGGCAGCCGGGTCGGAAGCAGTGGCACTGACTACGATCGTGTAATCCATCGCCCCTTTTTCCTGTAAGGTGTTTACCAGAGAAGCGACTGTAGATCCTTTCTGTCCGATCGCCACATAGATACAGTAAACTGGATTGCCGGCTTCATAATTACTGCGTTGATTGATGATCGTGTCGATGGCGATCGAGGTTTTACCAGTCTGACGGTCACCGATAATCAATTCACGTTGCCCTCGTCCGATAGGGATCATGGCATCCACCGCTTTGATACCTGTCTGTAACGGTTCGTTTACCGGCTGGCGGAAAATGACACCCGGAGCTTTTCGTTCCAGCGGCATCTGGCATTTCTTTCCGACAATCTCGCCTTTACCGTCGATCGGGTTGCCCAGCGGGTCGATTACACGACCGATCATATTCTCGCTTACGTTGATGGAAGCGATGCGACGTGTACGTTTCACTGTGTCGCCCTCTTTTACCTGGTCGGTCGGGCCGAGCAATACGGCACCTACGTTATCTTCTTCCAGGTTCATCACGATGGCTTCCATTCCGTTGTCGAATTGCAACAATTCGTTGGCTTCGGCATTGTCCAGCCCGTAGATACGTGCTACACCGTCACTGACCTGAAGCACAGTGCCCACCTCTTCCAGATGGATCGTGGTGTTGATACCTTCCAGTTGTTCGCGTAAAATGGCGGAAACTTCACTTACTTTTATCTGGTCTGTCATACGTTTTTCTTTTTTAATTTTTTTCGATTAGCTGATTTCTGATTTCCCGCAGTTGCCGGGCGTAGCTGGCATCTATCCGGGTATTACCGATACGGAGCACGAAGCCACCGATCAGTTCCGGCTTGATCACTCCCATGAATTCGATGGTGTTGCCGGTCTCTTCCTTCAGCCGTTTCTTTAAATGTTCCTGTGTCGCTTCATCTACCGGAGCCGGCGTCTTGAACAACACACGGATGATCTTTTTGTCTTTCCGGTACATATGGATATAAATATATGCCATTAGCGGTAACAAGCTCTCTCTCTTGTGCTGAAGTACCAGGCGGATAAAACGGGTGAACAACTCGCATACTTCCAGGCCGGCGGCGGTAGTCAGCAACTTTACTTTCTCCTCCAGGGGAAAGATTGGGTTGTCGAGCACCGCTTTCAGTCCCGGCTCTTGCTCGAAACTGATGGTCAGCATCTTCATGTCATCATATACCCGGTCCTCCTGCCGCTTGTCTTTTGCCAGCGAAAAGAGTGCCTTGACGTACCGGGAAGAGATTGTACCTACGTCCATATCTTATGATTTACTAAACGAAACATTGTCGAGCAGCCCGTTGATGATCTTTTCCTGTTCATCGGTACGGCTGATTTTCTCTTTCATCACTTTCTCTGCAATGGCGACTGACAGGTCGGCGATTTCGGTGCGGACTTCACGGATGGCTTTGTCCTTTTCTTCACCTATCCGGCGTGTCGCTTCCTCCAGTTGCAGATGTGCCTCAGCGGATGCCTTTTGCCGGGCTGCGCTGATAATCTGTTCTTTTTCGGCCAGGGCTTGTTTCAGAATCTCATTCTGCTGCTCTCTTGCCTGGGCAAGAATCTTTTCGCTTTCGGCCTGGATGCCGGCAAGTTGTTCGTTTGCCTGGCGGGCCGATTCGAGGGAATGATCGATGTATTCTTTCCGTTGTTCCACGGCTTTGATGATTACCGGGAAACCATATTTGGAAAGAATAACAAAGACGATTCCGAAAGAAAGGATCATCCAGAATAAAAGCCCTGCGTCTGGTGTGAGCAATGACATAGTTTACTTTTATTTATTGGAACAATCCTAAGAAACATACTACGATCGCAAACAGGGCAACACCTTCTACCAATGCACCCATGATAAGCATGGACGTACGGATGTCACCGGCTGCCGACGGTTGGCGGCTGATACCTTCGACGGCACCTTTACCGATCAATCCGATACCTATACCTGCACCGATAGCAGCTAATCCTGCTCCTACTGTTGCTCCAAGTTTAGCGATGCCTGCACCGGCTGCTGCTTGTAATAAAATTGCTGATAACATAACTCTCAATCTTTAAAATTAGTAATCTTATTATTAATAAATATGTTTGTTCATTCCCGTACTTTGGCCAATCCGATATAGTTGGCCGACAACAGGGTGAATATATAGGCCTGAAGGCATGCCACCAACAGTTCGAGACAGTTCATAAACACGGTGAACAATACGGATACGATTGTCATCGTACCGTTTATGGCTGTTCCCATCGAGGCGGTGATGAATATCAGGCAAGTCAACGCCAGAATGATTGTATGTCCGGCCATGATATTGGCAAACAGACGGATCATCAGGGCGAACGGCTTGGTGAGTATGCCGAAAAATTCCACGAAGGGCATGATCGGCAACGGTAACTTTAGGAAGATAGGGGCGTTGGGCCAGAATATCTCCTTCCAGTATTCTTTGGTGGCGAACAGATTCACCGCCAGGAACGTACATAAAGCGAGCACGGCGGTAATTGTGATATTGCCGGTGATATTGGCTCCTCCCGGGAAAATCGGAATAATACCGATCAGGTTGTTTATCAGGATGAAGAAGAAGACCGTCAGCAGATAAGAAGAGAAAGGCTTATATTCTTTGCCGATTCCTTCCTTCACTACGCCGTCATGTATGAACATGACCGCCATCTCCATCAACCCGGTAAATCCTCCGGGGGCTTCATACGGATGCTTTTTATACCAGCGGGCGGTACGCAGCACGATGAAAAGCAGTAAGCCACAACTGAGAAGCAGGCCACATACGTTTTTTGTAAGCGACAAGTCCCAGGGTTTTACTTCTTCGCCTCTGCTGTTTTTCTCTACCACCTTTCCGGCATGTTTCCCTTCCTTGGCGATGTAATAGTTATGATGCACATTACCATGATGCAGGTGTGAGGAGAGGAACAAGTCCCATCCGCGTTCTTCGCTTTTCAGCAAGACGGGCAGCGGAATGGAAATCTCTTTCCCGTTCCACTCCGTGATGTGCCAGGTGTAGGCATCCTTGATGTGTGAGAATACGATATCCTGCACATCTACCTCACCTTGTTTCGCATTTGTGGAGGCGCTTACCGGAAAGCTGATGCAAACCAGTAACAAGAAAGTAAACCAAAGCAGGCCGTTATTTTTTATTCTGTTCATCTTTTTCTTTTTTCTCACTAATCATTCTCTTTTTCTCAAACAGATACAATGTATATGTTTCCAGTACAAGATAAATGAAATAGAACAACATCATCGTGAAGCCGAAGGCTTTCAGGTTCTGTCCGACCAAAGCGGCATAAAGCCACAGGAAAACCAGTGCGAGCGTGAATTTGCAAAGGCGGACTACCATATAAGTAACAACCGTGACGTCTCCGTGTTTCCGTTTGACATGATCCAGAAAATAGATCATTAACATACTGCTTAACCAGTAAAACATCGGTATCGACGGATACCACTCATAATAATGCGAAGGCCAGATGGTGTATAACAAGCCTCCCAGGGAGACGCCGATAACTACATTAATAAAGGTAGTCAAGCCCATTAGCTTCATTCTTAATCTACCGCTCATGATCGTATTTTTTTATTCGATGCATACAGACAGGATATCGCCTTTTATCTCGACGAATCCGCTCTGTATTTTTATTTCTTGTTCTTTCTTTTCATTTGTCTGGTACCGGATAACGCCTTCTTCCAAGGCAGCGATCATCGGAGCGTGATGGGGCAGGACGTCGAACGAACCTGCCGTACCCGAAAAGGATACATAATCTGTCTCTCCTTTGAATAAAACGCCACCAGGGGATATGATTTCCAGTTCCATACGTTTTTAATTTGCTTGTTCTGCCAGTTTCTTTCCTTTTTCAATCACATCTTCAATCGTTCCTACATTCAGGAAGGCCTGTTCAGGGATATCGTCGGTTTCACCGTCCATGATCATATTAAATCCGCGGATGGTGTCTTCGATAGAGACCATTACGCCCGGTACGCCGGTGAATTGTTCCGCCACGGCAAAAGGTTGCGACAGGAAACGTTGTACACGGCGGGCGCGGTTAACCGTCTGGCGGTCCTCGTCCGAAAGTTCTTCCATACCCAGGATAGAGATAATATCCTGCAACTCCTTGTTACGCTGGAGTATCTGTTTCACACGCTGTGCCGTTTCGTAATGTTCCTTGCCTACGACCAGCGGGTCGAGGATACGGGAGGTCGATTCCAGCGGGTCGACTGCCGGATAGATACCCAGTTCGGTAATCTTACGGCTCAGCACGGTGGTAGCATCCAGGTGCGTAAAGGTCGTTGCCGGTGCCGGGTCGGTCAAGTCGTCTGCCGGTACGTAAACAGCCTGTACGGAGGTAATGGAACCTTTTTTCGTAGAGGTGATACGTTCCTGCATGGCTCCCATTTCGGTAGCTAGTGTCGGCTGATAACCTACTGCCGACGGCATACGTCCCAACAGGGCGGATACTTCGGAACCGGCCTGCGTGAAACGGAAGATATTATCTATAAAGAACAGTATATCGCGAGTCTCGCCTTCCGGAGCCAGGTCGCGGAACGATTCGGCGATGGTCAGTCCTGAGAGGGCGACCGACGAACGTGCTCCCGGCGGTTCGTTCATCTGTCCGAACACCAGTGTCGCCTGCGATTTAGCCAGTTCTTCGTGGTCTATCTTCGACAGGTCCCAGTGACCGGCTTCCATACTTTCCTTAAATTCATTACCGTAACGGATTACATTCGACTGTATCATTTCGCGCAGCAGGTCGTTACCTTCACGGGTACGTTCACCCACGCCGGCGAAAACAGAAAAACCGTTATTCTTTTTGGCAATGTTATTGATCAGTTCCATGATAAGAACCGTCTTTCCGACTCCGGCGCCACCGAACAATCCGATTTTACCTCCTTTGGAATAGGGTTCCAGCAGGTCGATCACCTTGATACCGGTGTAGAGCACCTCTTTGCTAGTTGTCAGATCTTCAAACTTCGGCGGCTCACGATGGATAGGGAGAGCTCCTTTTTTATCCAGCATTTTCATCCCGTCGATCGGATCGCCTGTCACGTTCATCAAACGCCCCTTTACCTGATCGCCGACCGGCATGGTAATGGGCGAACCGCATGATACGGCTTCCATTCCTCGTTGCAGTCCGTCTGTCGTATCCATAGCGACTGTACGGACTGTGTTTTCCCCAATGTGCTGCTGAACTTCCACGATCAGTATTTTCCCATTAGGACGGGTTATCTCCATGGCGTCATGAATGCGGGGTAGCACTATTTTCTCTTCTTTTTCATTATCGAAGTGAATATCCACGACTGGACCGATAACCTGCGAAACATAACCTTTTGTTTCTCCCATACAATTCTTTTTAAACCTCGTCAATATATTTTTTCAACCGTGCAATATTACGAAAACAACCTGTCGGAAACCCGAACATATTACTTTTTTGGCTTTTTTGCATTTAGTTAAACTTTAAACTAATTTTGTAGTCATTCTGAAATGAACCAATTGTTTTGTGATATGGAACAATTTGAGGAAAAATTATGCTGTTTTTGAAGAATAAGGGTTGGTATTTTGTGTGCGGAGTGGTTTGGGGGATGGTGGTATGATCTGTTAAATTATATTGCCAAAAGTAGTATTTTAAATTATCAGGCATAGTAATTGATATTATTTGTACTTTTGTCACCGGATTATGGTGTAACGGTCTGGCTTTCGCCGGCCGTTAGTAATAGGGAATCCGGTGCAAATCCGGAACTGTACCCGTAGCTGTAAGTTCTGTAACCCCGGCAAATCTTGTTGCCACTGAGGATTTTAGGATCCTTGGGAAGGCGGCCGATCATGGGAGAACAAGTCAGAAAACCTGCCATTATTCTATTATATAATGCCTCGGGTAAGGTGTTGATGGAACTTGATATATGCGTACATTATTTATTATAGTATTTATATGCCTGGCAGGCATATTTCTGTGCGTGCCTGTTCTGCACGCACAGCAGATCGATACGACTGTTTATCACCAGCTGAAAGGTGTTGAGGTCGTGGAAAAGGCGCGTCCTTCCACAACCCGCGAGGCTACACCTTTACAAGTGATGGACCGTTCGGGTATCGAACGGCTCGGCATACAGGATTTGTCGGAGGCAGTCAAACGTTTCTCCGGTGCTACCGTGAAAGATTACGGTGGGATAGGGGGGCTGAAGACGGTTTCAGTCCGTAGCCTGGGAGCACAACATACGGCTGTCAGTTATGACGGCGTAACGATCACGGATGCCCAGAGCGGGCAGGTGGATATCAGCCGCTTCTCGTTGGATAATGTGGAGATGATCTCGCTGTCGATCGGGCAATCGGATGATATTTTCCAGACGGCACGGATGTATGCGTCGGCAGGGGCGTTGAGTGTGAAGACACGTAAACCTGTATTCGATGGAAAACCGATGAATCTTCAGGCGAAAGTCAAAGGAGGTTCTTTTGGTTTGTTCAACCCGATGCTTCGTTATGAACAGAAGATAAGTAACCGCTTTTCCGCTTCTTTGCATGCCGACTGGCTAAGTGCAAAAGGGGAATACCCTTTTACTTTGGTAAACGGAGATGTTGTAACGGAAGAAAAAAGGAAGAACAGCGATATTCAGGCACTTCGCCTGGAAGGTAATCTGTATGGCGACTTGGGTAAGGCGGGAGCATTGACCGGTAAGGTCTATTATTACGATTCCGAACGCGGACTCCCCGGTTCGGTGATATTATATAGCAGCAGTAACCGGGAACGCTTGTGGAACAATAATTTCTTTACCCAGTTGCAGTATTCCAACAAATTAACGGACAATTTATCTTTGCAGGCACATGCTAAGTATAATTACTCTTTCAGCAAATACCGTGATGTAAGTAATAAATACTCAGGAGGTAAGCAAGAGGATTTGAATACCCAGGAAGAGTATTACGGTTCGGTAGGCGTACTTTATTCACCCTGGAAGAATTTCTCAACCTCTCTTACGACTGATTTAGCCCATAATATGCTGGATAATAACTTTATGAATGCCCCGCAACCCAAGCGTTTGACTTCACTGTCGGTATTATCCGCCCAATATAAGAACTCGATGTTTACAGCAACAGCCAGTTTGCTGGGTACTTATATGACCGACAAGGTAAAGGCTGGCGATAAACCGGCTGACCGTAAACGTTTGTCTCCTGCGGTTAGCGTATCGTTGAGGCCTTTTCCCGATAATGCCTTTCGTGTACGTGCTTCTTACAAGGATATTTTCCGTGTCCCGACTTTCACCGATCTGTATTATCTCCGTATGGGGAATACGAACCTGCAACCGGAAAAGGCTACACAATATAATCTGGGGCTGACCTGGAGCGGGGAAGCTGGGAATCTCTTTCGCTATCTGAGTCTTTCGGCCGATGGTTATTATAATAAGGTGAAGGACAAGATTGTTGCTATCCCGACGATGTATATATGGAAGATGATGAATATGGGAGAAGTAGATATCAAAGGTCTGGATGTGAATTTCTCATCGGAAACACCTCTACCGGCAAAGATGACCTTACTCCTTTCTGCCACCTATAGTTTTCAGAAAGCAATCGATATAACTGATCCCGACGCAAAAAATTACAAAGATCAGATACCTTATACTCCGAAACATTCGGGAAATGCGTCGTTGACCTTGGAGAATCCGTGGGTTAACGTCTCTTATAACTTGACTGCGGCGGGTGACAGGTATGCTTTGCCTCAAAACATAGAAAGTAACCTGATTGCCGGATATGTAGAACAGGGAATATCCATTAACCGTGAGTTTGCGGTAAAAAAATGTAAGTTGCGTTTGCAGGGAGAAGTGATTAACCTGGGTGACAAAACATATGATATTATTCAATACTATCCAATGCCGGGACGTTCCTGGCGTTTGAGTGTGAGTATAGTTTATTAATGATAAATAAATAAGTGATGAAAAAGAAAAATTTGCTGTATGTATCTGCACTTTGTGCTTGTATGTCTTTCTCCTTTATGGGTTGTAGTGATGATGATGATAAACAGGAAATCCCATCTCTTCCGGAACAGATCTCTTTGAATGGAGTCTATGTGTTGAATAGTGGAAATAAAGGGAATAACAACTCTTCGTTGTCATTTTATGATTTCGAGACCAAAAAAGTAGAAGCGGATATCTTTAAGAAAGTCAACGGACGCGGATTGGGAGATACAGCCAATGATATCCTGGTTTATGGCTCAAAGGCTTATATAGCTGTCACTAATTCTAATACAATAGAGGTGACAGATTTACAAGGTAAGTCTTTGAAACAAATCGTTTCTGATGGCGATCCGTTACAGCCACGTTTCTTTTCTTGTTATAATGGAAAAGTGTATGTATCATTGTATGATGGTTATGTAGCTCGTTTGGATACAACTTCGCTTTCTGTTGAAAGTAAGGTGAAAGTAGGACGTAATCCCGAACAGATGGCTATAGCTAATAACAAATTGTATGTAGCAAACTCTGGTGGTGCGGATTTTAACACCGCTGTGGGATATGATAAAACTGTCTCTGTCGTTGACCTTCCTACTTTTAAAGAAAAGACTAAAATAGAAGTTGTTACTAATCCGGTGAATTTGCTGGCTGACAGTCAGGGTGACGTTTATCTGATTTCTATGGGTAACTATGGCGATATTCCTAATACATTTCAGAAAATTGATTCTAAAACAGATGAAGTGACAACAATAACGGAAACGAATGCGACAGAATTTGCAGCTGTAGGTGATAAACTTTATATCATTTATTCACAGTATGATGCAAACTGGAATCAGACTATTTCTTATATCTGTTATGATGCAATAAACGAAAAGGTAATCAGCACTGACTTTATCACGGATGGAACGGATATTAAAAAGCCTTATAAAATAGGTGCTGATACCCCGTCAAGCTATGTTTTTGTGACTGAATCTAATTATACTAATAATGGAGATGTGTACACATTTAATCCGGCTGGTAAGTTACAGTTTAAATTTGAAGCAGGTCTGAATCCTATTAAGGTGATTTCGGCTGGTAATAAATAAGATGAAGTTTTCTATATCCACCCTCTTTCTACTTTGCTTCACACTCAGTTGCAGTGTGAAGCAGAGTTCTTCTGAAGATCAGTCGTTTTCTTCTGATACTATCCGCTATGCCCGTGGTTTCACCATTCAGCACTTCAACAATTATACATCGGTAGAAGTCCGCGACCCTTGGGATAGTACTAGTACCCGTATCCTGCAACGTTATCTGTTGGTGGAGCGCGGTGCGTCGATGCCCGGTGATTTGCCTAAAGGGACGGTTGTGCGGACACCGGTGAAGAATATCGTGGTTTATACCTCTGTTCATGCGGCTATTATCGATCAGTTGGGGGAAGCGGATAAGGTGATCGGCGTGTGTGAACCCCGGTATATGGATACGCCTTCCATTCAGGAAGGTTTGCGTGCCGGAAAGATTGCCGATTTGGGAGAGGCGACGGCGCCGAATATCGAAAAGATTATAGATATAGGGGCAGAGATCATTATAGCTTCTCCTTTTCAGAATGCAGGATACGGACCTGCCGAGAAACTGGGTATTCCTATCATTGAGGCTGCCGATTACATGGAGTCGTTGCCGTTGGGGCGGACTGAATGGATATGTTTCTATGGCTTGTTATTCGGTAAGGAAGCGATGGCGGATTCAATCTTCCGGAAAACGGAAGACCGATATCTGGAACTGAAAGAGCTGGCAAAGACAGTCACTAACCGTCCGACCGTCATCTCCGAAAAGAAATTCGGTTCTTCCTGGTATATGCCGGCAGGCGATAGCTATGTCGCCCATCTCTACAACGATGCCGGAGCCGATTATATCTTCAAAGACCTTCCCGGAGCGGGCAGTACCCCTTTGGCTTTTGAAACCGTACTCGACAAGGCGATCCATGCCAATATGTGGCTGATCAAATATAATCAGACAAACGACATGACCTATAAAGACCTTCGTACCGAGTATACGCCCTATGAAAACTTTGATGCCTTTAAGAACCGCCGGATTTATACCTGTAATACGGGAATAGTACCCTATTACGAGGAATTTCCGATACATCCCGATTACCTCCTGAAAGACCTTGTATGGGTATTCCATCCGGAGTTATTGCCGGGTTATACGCCCCGATATTATCGGAAGATGGAGTAATCCTACTAATTATTAAGACTAAACTATGGACTAACTAATTCAAAGGTTACGACTTAGTGTTTTCAGGGTGTACACCGTAGTTGATTATGGTGTACAGGATAACTAGCCAAGGTGTACAGGGTAATCCACTAGCCTGTACACCCTGATAGTAGTGGGTAAGGACTTTCGTTCTAGTGAGTAAGGAGTTTCGACTTAATAAGTGGTAGCCTTCCTTTTAGTTGGAGGGTGGGTAGGGGATAATAAAACAAAATCCCCGGCTCAGAGATTGAGGCCGGGGATTTTCTGTAGTTTGGCATTTGAATTATAGGGAGTTGTTATTTTGGTCCGTTATGCGTAACCGTTCAGCATTCCGTAGAAATACATCGGTTTCAACATGTAAACTTTCAGTAACCAGGCCGCCCATTGTTCCTTGGATGTGTCTAGCATGCTGAACGGGAACGAGTGAACCGGCTTTTTATCATAGTCGAACTCGCACAACAGTACGTGTCCATAGTCTGTTACGATCGGGCAGGCAGCATATCCGTTGTATTTCTCAACAGGTTCTTTGCCTTCCATCAACGAGATCAGGTTTTTGGCAGCGATCGGCACTTGCATGCGTACTGCCGCAGATGTTTTACTGGTCGGTATCCCGGCAACATCTCCCAGGGAGACGATGTTCGGATAAGTTTTGTGAACCAGTGTCGCTTTATCAACCATCACCCAGGCATCGGCAGCCAGTTTGCCTTCCGTCCATCCCAGACCGGCCTCGCGAACGAAATCGGGAGCCGACATAGGCGGAGTGAAATGAAGGAAATCATAATCTTCCACGAATGGAGTATATACTTTCTCTTCTCCGACTGTTTCAACCTTTTCAAAATGTACCTGTTTGGCTGCCGTATCGACACCTTTCACGCGAACGTTGAGATTGATGGGAATATTACGTTCCTTGTAAATCTCCAGCAGACGGGGAGTATAAAACGGAATATCGTACAGCTCTTTCGCAGCCGTGAAGTAATCCAGTTTCAAATTGTCCCGTGTGCCTTGTTTGCGGCTGTAATCTTCTGTCAGCAAACAAATCTTTTTCGGTGCTCCGCCACATTTATGCTTTGTGTATGTATCTGTGTAGATACCACGGCCGCCTGTCTTTGCGAATTCCTGAAGCGCTTTCCAGGTTTTTTGTGCACCTTCGTAATCATATATACAGTGAGCATTTCCTGCTCCTAATGTATCGTGTGTAATCCCTTCCACCTTTTCCCAGTTAATCTGTATGCCTGGTGTCAGGACCAAAAAGTCATAAGCGACTTTTCCATTGTTGTTCGTTGTTACCAGGTTCATGACCGGGTCAACGGCGGCAACAGAATCTTTAATCCATTTTACGCCGTCGGGAATGCAATCTTCCTGCTTCTTCCATACTTCGTCCGGTTTATAAACACCGGAGGCGATCAATGTAAAGCCGGGTTGGTAGAACTGTCGGTCGCTGGGGTCTATCAATGTAATGTCCGGGCTATCCAACCAGTGCATCAAACGTGCAGCCATACTAATTCCGGCAGCCCCTCCACCGATTATCAGGATTTTCCCTTTTGCATTGCTAGAGAATGCATGAGCTTTTTGTGTACCCACAGCAGTTATAACTCCTGCTGCTGTTAATATTTTGAGGAAATGGCGGCGACTGATACCCTGCCTTTCCAACTCTTCCAGTTGTTCTTCCAAATCGTGCTTCATCATGTCTATAGAAATTAAGATTCAATTGCACTGGCAAAGGAAACACATTTAGAAACATAACGATTAAAAAGTACTACTACACTACTTGCGCAAATGTTTTGTATGAGAGGAAATACTACATCAAGCCTTTCTCATGTCTACTACAGTAGCGGGTAATTAATTGTATAATAGCAGTTTGGTGGAATACTGATTCTAGAAAATACTTTTTAGAAATTCATGAGGAAATCAATGAGATTCGTATCGCTGTCGAGTGACAGGCGCTTTCTTAACCGGTACCGTCGTAATTCTATCGCACGGACTGATACGTTTAACAATGATGCGATTTCTTTGGTGGAAAGATTCATGCGGAGCAGGCAACAGATACGTAAGTCGCCGGTGGTAATGTCGGAGTATTGTTGGCGTAACCGGTCAATGAAATTCTGATGGGCGCTGTTGAAATGCGTCTCAAACAACAACCAGTCCGCCTGGTCGTTCAACGATTCTTCCATCAGGTTTTTCATCCGGGTATACAGTTTGTTCGGATACCGGTCGCCCAATGTCTCTTTCTGTTGCTCCAGTTCGTCAAGCAGTTTCTGTACCGCCTGGTTTCTTTTTACCAGGGCGGAGGTTTGCAGGGTCAGTTCGTTATTCTTGTTTTGCAGCTCGGCTTCCAGCATCCGGCTTTTCATCTGCTGGATTTTCTGTTCTTCCGCCTGCCTTTTTGCATCCAGCTTGCTTTTTTCTTCCCGTTGCAGGTTTTTCAGATGGTAGCTGAGTGTGTATTTACCTATTACGGCGATGGCGATGATATAGATCAGCCATGCCCATATCGTGTTGTACCAGGCCGGGCGGACGGTGATCGGAATGGCGATTTCAAGGTACGGCCCTTTTACTACATATTTGCGGATCTTGAGTACATATTTGCCTTCCGGAAGTTGCAGGAAAGAGATCTCTCCGCCTTTTTGCCAGGGCGACCAGTTTGAAGAAACACCTTCTATCATATAACTGATCTGATGGTTCGGGGTAAAGATCGTACTTCCTACATAAACGGAAAGTTCCTGGAAATTATGGGGGAGGGTGATCTTTTCCGAATTGACCGGCAGGTTGTGTACGCCATGTTTGTCGATATACTTTATTTCGGATATTTGCAGGGGCGTGGCAGGGCCGAGGCTTCCCTCTATCAGGTCGCGTATATTGACCAGCAAGGCTCCCTGCATGGCTGAGATCAGGTGAAGCGTGTCATTCAAAGGATATATTCTCCGGTCTCTGCTCACCATATTCATATTGTAGTTATTGAGCAGAATACGGCATTTCAGTGTCCCTTTCCCGTTATCGTTATGGAACAGGCCGGCTTCGTTTTTGACACAAAGCCAATAGGTGTTATCGCCGATAGGATAAATCTGTTCGGCATGGGCAAACTCACCCAATGATTCGGTGTCGTAGAATACATTGCTGACACGGAGCGAGTCGTACACACTGTTCTGTGGCAGGAGGTGGAATGTCTCTTTCTTTATATCGACCGGCTCAAAATGATCACCGGCGTCTAATGTCCTTTTGAAATATCCGATATTTGTCTGGATATATAATGTGTCGTTGAAGAGCGTAGCATTTTTCAGTTTTCCTATCTGGCTTCGTTTCCCCAGCAAAATGATCGAGGGGTCGAAAGTGATCTGTGAGATGCCATTGTCGAAAGCCAGCCATATCTGTTGCGCATCCTGGATGCAGATGGCGCGCACGATATTGTCGGGTAATGACTGGTCGTGGGTTGACAGGTGGCGCAGGATAGTCCCTTCCGGGCTTGTTATATATAATCCGTTGTTGGTGGTGCCGATGAAATACAGGTCGTTTATAGTTGTAAAGACGGAGGGTTGTGCATGCAGTATCTCGTCGGGCAGGATAAACGGGATAGAAGCGGGCGGTTCTTTAAACTTGACTTCTGCCGGTATCGTGGAGAGCTTATGGTAACGCATAACACCTAAATGGTCGAGGGTCCATCCTCCGAAAGAACCTTCGCTGATGGTATAGATCGTGTCGTTGAGGAATGTAACGCCGTTTATAACCGATTTGTCGGGTGTCTCATAATGCTTCCAGGTGTTTCCGTCAAATGTGAGCAGTCCGGAATTATTGGCTACATAGAGCACGCCGTCGGAGGCTACCGACAGTCCCCAGTTCTGACAACTGGCTTTATAATCATCTACCGAGAAGTTTTTTACGAATAAATTAGGGACGACTACCGATGCATGCGCGACCAGGAATGTCAGCATGAATGTCAGGAACAATAACGGCAGTCTGTACATGGGCATGATTTAAAATTAAACAGGTAGAGACAAGGTAATACCCTGTCTCTACGTATTATGGTTACAAATATAATAAAAATATTTGCTTATTTGTAATCTTGCCAGTCTTTGATCTGGATATCTTTTACATCCATCGTGCAGAATGCTTCGATAAATGCACTAGCCAGACGAGCGTTGGTGATCAATGGAATGTTATGATCGATCGCAGCACGACGGATCTTGTAACCGTTGGTCAGCTCGCGTTTGCTATGGTCTTTCGGGATGTTTACAACCAGTTCGAATACGTGGTTGCTGAACATATCCATGATATTCAGGTCGCCCTGTTCATCCGGCCAGCATACGGCAGTCGCTTCGATTCCATTCTCGTTCAGGAACTTGGCGGTTCCGGCAGTACCATAGATCTTATATCCCTTTGTGCTCAGCAGGCGGCAGGGTTCCAGCAAATCTACTTTGCTCTTGGCTGCTCCCGAAGAAACCAGGATATTCTTTTTAGGAATGTTGTTGCCAACAGCGATCATGGCAGACAGCAATGCTTCGTTGAAGTCGTCGCCGATACAACCTACTTCACCGGTCGAGCTCATATCCACACCCAGTACAGGGTCGGCTTTATGCAAACGGGCGAATGAGAACTGAGATGCTTTTACACCGATCCAGTCAATATCGAAAGCGCTCTTGTCCGGTTTGGTATAAGGAGCATCCAGCATGATGCGTGTAGCCGTTTCGATAAAGTTGCGTTTCAGCACTTTGGATACGAACGGGAAGCTACGTGATGCACGCAGGTTACATTCGATTACCTTCACGTCGTTGTTCTTAGCCAGGAACTGGATATTGAACGGACCGCTGATGTTCAGCTCTTTGGCGATCATTTTGCTCACCTTCTTGATGCGGCGTGCTGTTTCGAAATAGATTTTCTGAGCCGGGAATACCAGTGTAGCGTCACCTGAGTGAACACCGGCAAACTCGATATGTTCGGAGATTGCATATTCAACCACTTCGCCGTTCATGGCTACAGCGTCGAATTCAACTTCTTTCGCTCCTTGCAGGAATTCGGATACGACAACCGGATATTCTTTGGATACCTTAGCGGCCAGATCCAGGAATTCGATCATTTGTTCCTTGTTGTGGCAAACATTCATCGCAGCCCCTGAAAGTACATATGACGGACGGATCAGGATCGGGAATCCTACCTTTTCGATAAATCCGTCGATCTCTTCCATACTGGTCAACTCTGCCCAACGCGGCTGGTCGATACCCAGTGTATCCAGCATCGCGGAGAATTTGTGACGGTTCTCAGCGCGGTCGATCGACAGCGGAGAAGTACCCAGCACCGGAACATTCTGGCGATACAGTTTCATTGCCAGGTTGTTCGGAATCTGACCTCCCACGGATACGATTACACCCTTCGGCATTTCCAGGTCCATTACATCGAGTACACGTTCGAAAGAAAGTTCGTCGAAGTACAGACGGTCGCACATATCGTAGTCGGTAGAAACCGTTTCCGGGTTATAGTTGATCATGATCGACTTGTAACCCAACTTGCGGGCTGTCTGGGCTGCATTGACCGAACACCAGTCGAACTCTACGGAAGAACCGATACGGTAAGCACCTGAACCCAGGATAACCACGCTCTTGTCGTTCTTGTAGTAAGGAATATCATGTTCGCTGCCATCGTATGTCATGTACAGGTAGTTCGTCAGTTCCGGATGTTCGGAAGCGATCGTGTTGATACGTTTTACGCTTGGCAGGACGCCCATTTTCTTACGCAGGTTACGTACACGGATGTTTTCTTTTTCCATGTTTCCTTCCGGATTCTCAACGTAACGGGCGATCTGGAAGTCAGAGAAACCTAAGCGTTTAGCTTCCTTCATCACTTCTTCGGGCAGATCTTCGATCTTATTGTATTGAGACAATACTTTCGCATAGTCTACGATATTTTTCAAACCGTTCAGGAACCACGGAGTGATCTTTGACAGTTCGTGGATACGCTCTACGGTATACCCTTCTTCCAGCGCTTTTGCTACGGCGAAGATACGCAGGTCGGTCGGGTTAGCCAAGGCGTCGTCCAGGTTGTCGAATTCCAGGTCGTTGTTTCCTACGAAACCGTGCATGCCCTGTCCGATCATACGCAGACCTTTCTGCATGATCTCTTCGAAGCTCTTACCGATCGACATGATTTCACCGACAGATTTCATGCTTGAACCGATCAGGCGGCTTACGCCAACGAACTTAGTCAAGTCCCAACGCGGGATCTTAACGATCATATAATCAACTTCCGGAGCTTTGTATGCAGAGTTCGGAGTACCCATTTCGCCGATTTCATCCAAACCATAACCCAATGCCAGTTTAGCGGCAACGAAAGCCAGAGGATAACCGCTTGCTTTGGATGCCAGTGCGGAAGAACGGCTCAGACGAGCGTTCACTTCGATCACACGATAGTCGAAAGTATCCGAGTTGAATGCGTACTGGATGTTACATTCACCTACGATACCCAGGTGGCGGATCGTCTTGATAGACAGTTCTTTCAGCAGATCCAGCTCCTTGTCGGTCAGTGAGCAGGTTGGAGCAACCACAATACTTTCACCGGTATGTACACCCAGCGGGTCGACGTTTTCCATGCTTACAACCGTGAAGCAATGGTCGTTTTTATCGCGGATTACTTCGAATTCAATTTCTTTCCAGCCTTTCAGCGATTCTTCCACCAGGATCTGTGAAGAATAAGCGAAAGCGCTTTCTGCCAGTGTACGCAGTTCTGCTTCATCCTTGCAGATACCGCTACCCATACCCCCCAGTGCATAGGCAGAACGGATCATTACCGGGAAACCGATCTTGTAAGCAGCTTTCACTGCATCTTCCATCGTTTCAACGGCCTCGCTGATCGGAGTTTTTACGTCGATTTCATTCAGTTTCTTTACAAACAGGTCGCGGTCTTCTGTGTACATGATAGCTTCAACAGAAGTTCCCAGTACCTTTACGCCATATTTGGCAAGTGTGCCGCTGGTGTATAACTGAGTACCGCAGTTCAGGGCAGTCTGGCCACCAAAAGCCAGCAGGATTCCGTCCGGTTGTTCTTTTTTGATTACTTCTTCAACAAAATACGGAGTGATAGGCAGGAAGTACACTTTGTCTGCTACCCCTTCCGATGTTTGGATAGTTGCAATGTTCGGATTCAGCAAAACGGTACTGATACCTTCTTCTTTCAGTGCCTTCAATGCTTGTGAACCGGAATAGTCAAACTCTCCGGCCTGTCCGATCTTCAGGGCACCCGAGCCCAGAACAATCACCTTTTTGATTCCAATCTTCGACATAGTAATTGGGTTGTTTTGTTTATTAATATTTTATAGAATGTTATATCTCATCAAATCGCCACTTGCGGGACACAAAAAAAATGCGTTAGTAAAAATAACCAACGCATCTTATATAAAGAAATTATTATCCCGTAAATTAAAGAAATGAGCTTCGATATCCGGCGTTGAACCGGAAATAAACATCGGATTACATTTATGTATCTTATTCGTCATGAAACTCTTCCTTCCAAAATTTCGGCAAAGATAGGGGATATAATTTAATTGTGCAATAAAAATAGAGGGATTGTTCTATTTACTGTTTGCCATTTGTTGTAAAAGCAGTTGATAGACTTCCTCTTTCATCTGCCTGACGGGCCTGAAGCAGGTGTCCGGCTGTTTGGTCAACACGGAATGGGCGGCCAGCCTGAGCTTGTCCGGGTGGTAGTAGTTTGTTTCCGCATATAATTTTGTCAGCAGGTAATAGGTGTCTATCTGTTCCGGGAGAATGTAGAGGCATTGCAACAGATATTTCTCTGCCTGCCTGTAAAGTCCGAGTTGCTGATGGCTTTCCGCAAGGATATAATAGAACTCCGGATTGGCAGTCAGCCGGATGGCCCGGTAGCTCCAGATGATGGCATTCGAATACTGTCCGGATTGTTGCAAGCACCGGGCGCCTTCCAGCAGGAACTCGGTCCGGTGGGAGAGGCGCGGGTACAGGCTCATATATCCTTGTGCGGCAACCTTCTGTTCCTCCTTTTCTACCAGGATCCGCAAAGTCTTCCATTCTTTGTACGGCTCGTAATAACTCCGCTGTCCGAAAAACAGGATACAGGCGACCAATGCAGCGAATGTTCCGATGTAAGGGAAACTTTTCACGGACGGTTTCTGCTGTTTTTCCGTCCGAGTGACACACATTGCCGAGAAGAAGATTAGCAGAACCCAGAATGACGGTAGTTGCAACGGATAGGAATACATGGAGAAGAAAAGTAACGAAAGGATACCTCCCGTTGCCCCGACCTGTTTGTTTTTCAGCCCGTAATAGAGGCAGAAAGCGATCCATAACGCAAAAAGAAGCAGTCCGGCAATACCGAATTCGAGCCCTATCTGCAAATAATCGTTGAAGGCGAAAGGGGGACAGGTCGCAGCCATCCGTTCCGTATCGGAGGCTTTCGTCGACGCGAGATAGTCGGCTTGTGTCTGGGCGAATGACACGGGGAAACCTCCCAGACCAGTGCCGGTGACAGGCTTGTTCAGTATGGCTTTGGTCGTTACGTTCCACATCAGCATCCGGTTGGCGGATTTCTCGGTACTGAAAACACTGCCCAATGTCGGCAATCCGGAAATAACGATGAATAAGACAATACAGCTGACAATCACTGCTTTATTATGCTTTATAGCCCTTTTTTTCAATAACTGCCACCCTGATTTCCGGAGATAGAAGACCCAGCAGCATGAGATTCCGGCTGCCAGCCACGCCGAATGGCTTTTCCCGCCGGGAAGCCCTATCAGGATGAGTGTGATCGTGAATGCCGACAGGTAGAATAGCATCGTCCTTGTTTCCCACCAGGCGAGTTTGTCGCAATCGCGGAACCGTAAAGCCAGGTTCAGGCATACGGGAAGTACGATTGCCAGATATCCGGAGAAAGGACCGGAGCTGAAAATAAGTCCGTCACCTTTGAGCAGCGGATGGTTTGTCGATGGTCCCCCGTACAGTTGCCCCATTCCCCAGGCCGCTTCAAAGATACCTGTACATATAATAATGGACAGAAAGAAAAGCCTGAGTTCCGGGTGGGCTTGCAACGTGGCTCGCAGCATAAACCATAAGGTCGTAATTTGTCCGGCGAAAAGAAGTCTTTCAGGTTCCGGGTCCAACTCATAGTTGTAAGTCAGTAGGGCCAGACCGGCAAAAAGTAATAAAAGTCCGTCGGGTAATGAGAAGGTAAAATTGCTTTTTTTCACTGTGGCTTCCATAAACAATACACTGAATGCTAGTAATAAAATAGAGAAATGAAACCAGAATACTTTACCTGTGATGGTTCCTTCAGCAATTTCGGGGTTTGCAGCAAATACAATGCACAAAAGTAACGCTCCGCTCGTAGAGAGGGATAATAGGTGTAGATACTTAAATAAAACTTTCATCTTTAAATTATTTTTAGGGTGATATCGGACTTTCAACTTCTGCAACTTTTCTGCTCCTGGATAAAACATTTAAGACGTAAGAAGGGTTTGGATAATTAACAAATCGTCCAAGAATATCACAAAATTAAGAAAGAAAAACAGTTATTGGCGGTTAAGTATTAACAAGATGATTATTTCTTCAAAGTAAAAATAGGCAGGTATATGAAGATACCGAGGATCGACATGGTCAATCCGCCGATGGTCCCGGCTGCCAGCGGAAACCAGAACGCTTCTTTATCGGGACCTAACATGAACGGAATAAATCCGAGTATGGTAGAGATCACGGTCAGGAAGATCGGTGTGATCTTGGCATTCCATGCTTTCAGGTAAAGGCGCCAGGCAGGCATTTTGGGCCTGGCTTCGCGTAGTTGGTTATATTCGTTTAATATATAGATACTTGCATTTACCGTGATACCGCATAACAGGACAAACGACGCAAATCCTCCCTGGTCGAAATTCAGCTTGAACCAGTAGAATGTCAGGAACACCCCGATATAGGAGATAGGGATGACAAAGATAACAGCCAGCGGTTGTTTCAGCGAATTGAACAGAATACTGGTCGTAAAGAAAATAATGGCAATGATCAGCAGCAATAACAGATACTGTTTATTGTCTTTGGTGTTCCAACTCCAGTAATTACTATCCGATTTGGCAGTGTATCCCATCGGTAACGACGCGTTGAATTCTTTCAATACACGTTCCTGTATCTTGGTCCCCTGATTGGATGCGCCGATATATTCATATTGAAGGCACAGGCGGTATTGCTGGTTTACCTTGGCTACTTTCTGCGGCATCTGTCCTTTTTCGACGGTGGCCAGTTCCGACAGTTTATAAGGTTTGCCCTTAATGCTCTGGGGGACGTATTGCATGCTCCAGACATCATAATCTTTTGACTGGCGCGAACTTAGTTTCAGCTTTTCCGTTTCATTGTCGACAACGATCGTACCGCTGTAGATATCTTTCCCGAACACCGGGTTGATGGAGGCGAACAGTTCGATCGGCAGGATATTTTCCTGTGCCATCCGTGCCTTGTCCAGATTGAAATAGAATTCCTGATAATCATCTTTCCACCAGGAGAATTCGGAGTTGATCAGTACTTCCTTGATACGGCGGTAGGTAAGCAGTCTTGCTTTTAGCTGTTCCGCCCATTCATATAATTCGTCATAGTTATAGCCGAACATTTCAATACGGAACGAACCTGCTCCTTCCCGTACGTCGTTGCTGAAGCCCTGGTCCTGGAGTCCGTATACACCCCAGCTGCCGCCGCCCAGTTCCAGCGCCTTGCTGATAATCTTGCTTTTCAGCGTATAAGGGAACCCGCTTCGCTCTGCCGCTTTGGTGAAATAAATGCGTATGCCCGCCTGCCGCGCACTGTAAATGTTCGTCTGGAACTGGCGTATGTCCTTGAATGTGCTGAGGTAAGCTTCCATGCGTCCCATCAACTGATTCATCTGTTCCAGTGTAGTCCCGTTGGGGAGTGAGGCGGTGACCGAGAGGACCGTTTCGTCGTTGCGGGTAAAATAACTGCCTTCATACACTTTTTGCACGAACAGGCGCAAGGTTCCTCCCAGTGCTTTATCCACTATCGGCTTGACTTTCTCCTTATAGGTCTCGCTTGAGACAATCTTGTTATATTTTTCAATGAGCAGCGAGTCTGTAGCCGTATATACCTTGTCCTTATCATCCATTTCTATTTTTTCGGGGAGCAGGAAGACCGGCAATCCGAAAGCCAGTACTAACAGGAAACATGCTGTCTTTTTCCATCGGTAAAGGAAACTGATCTGTGCATGGTAATATCTGTTGAAATAGACCGGGAACCGTTTTAAAAATCTGTTCCCCCACCTTCTGATCCGCGGAAACCAGGTGGCTTTTGGCTTCAGGGAGAGCTTCGCTTTCCGGGCAGCGCTTTTCTTTTGTCCCAGTCCCAGTTTCTCTATCAGGGCAGGAACGAAGAACAAGGCGGTCGCCAGCGACACAGCCAGGTTGATGATTACGACAGCTGCAAAATCCTGTAGGTTCAACCGTATTTTTTCATCGAGGAAGAAAATGATTACCAGCGCCCCGATAGTAGTCAGCGTTGCCGTCAGGATGGAAAGGAAGGCTTTGCGGTTATGGCGGTTGCGTATATGATCGGTCATTACGATCGTATTGTCGATCACCAGGCTTAACGATATGGTAACTCCCGCCAGCGAGTAAAGCTGCATTTCCAGTTTTGCCAGATAGAAAAAGATAACGGCAATACACAGGTTTACGCTCAGGCTGACCACGATCAGGAACAGATAGCGCACATTCCGGGTGATCAGCAGGACGAACAATAAAAGAATCAGGATCGTAAGTCCCGTACGTACATATATCTTATCCAGTTCATTCTGGATAAACTCGGTCGCGTCATAACTGGTATGTACCTCATATCCCTGCGGTAATAACCGGCGGATATGCTCCATCTCCTCTTTTACCTGTTTGGCGAGTTCCAGTTGGTTGGCTGTCTCTTCCGCACGGATGGAAAGATAGATTGAGTTCAGTCCGTTGATACGGTAATAGCTTTGGGGAGCCTCTTCCTGGCGGGTGACTTTCAGTAACTGGTCCAGGCGTATCAGCTTCCCTTCTTTACTGGTGACGGTTATGTGGGAAGCCTCGAAACCATCCCGTACATCTTCCGGTATCAGGGCGAGACGAATCCATTCCTCCTGTTCGTTCGTATTGACATTTCCGGTTCCCAGGAATTCTTTGTTATAGTATTGGGCGATCGCATTCTGTATGTCATTGGTGGTAATACCGAGCGACACGAGTTGCCGGCTGTCATACTCCAGCCGCCATTCCATCGGCGTGGCCCCGCGTACATCGATCCGGTAAATACCCGGGATACCTGCGAGGCGTGGTTTGATCTGGTCCTCCGCAAACCGTTGGATAAAGATCGGAGTAGCTGCCGCATTCAGCGTATAGGTCATGAACGGGCCGGATTCCTTGTCGTCCGGGCGGCTCATCTCCAGTATCGGATAGCTTAATCCGTCGGGCAGGCTGGGCCATGTCTGGCGTACGATCGTGGATGCCTCGAAACGGGCGGCATCGATATTGGTATGTTTGTCAAGTTCCAGTGTCACATATCCCCAGCCGTTTCCGGAGGTGGAGTTGATCTCCTTGATCCCCTTGATACGTGCCAGCATCGATTCCAGCCGCGAAGTGACCTCCATCTCGATTACACGTGCCGAGTTGCCGGGCATATTATAGCTGACGGTCAGCCGGGGCAATGTGCGCGAGGGAGACAGCTTGATCGGCAGGAGAGGGATGAAAGCCAGTCCTGTCAGCGCCACACAAAGGAAGGTGACGATGATCGTAAAGGATGATATCTTGGGAGATGTGCTCATTGAATCTGTTACTTATAGTCCGTGCGTAAAATCAAATTCCCGTGCCAGTGATATGCCGGTTTCGAAATCATGCAGCGTCAGTTTCCGTATTTTGAAATAACTCAGCCAGTAATTTTGCAGGGCGGAGATATAGTTGCGCTGTGCCTCCTGCTGGCGGTTCAGCGATAAGGTCAGGCTGTTGATGTCCGCCTTCCCGATCATAAACCGTTGTTTTGTCTCACTGTAAGCCATAACAGCCAGGTCGAGCGCCTCTTCTGCGCTTGAGATCAGGTTTTGCTGGATATTGAAGTCACCGACAGTCATGATCACATCTTCCTCTACCGTCAGTTCCTCCTGGCGGGCGGAAATCTGTGTCACATTCAGATTATTCTTGGCAATGTTATGTTTTCCTTTCCGTACACCCCAATCGACGAGAGGGATAGATACGGAGACGGATACCATATCTTGTTGCAGCGGGTCACGGTATGCGTCACTCAGTTTGGTCGCAACCTGGTTGAATCCTATGCTGGCGTTGATGGAGGCATTGAACATGGCCTCTTTTTTTGTCTTATCCACTTGCTGTTCGGCTTCTAGTACCTGTTGTTTGGTGTCAAGGAACTTCGGGTTGTTTTCGCGGGCAAGTGTCAAAGCTTCGTCAACAGAAATCTGCATATCTTTCGGACGCCCCGGCAGGTTTAGTCGTATTTCCGTGTTTTTGTCGAAGTTGAGGAAAGAAGCGAGACTGAACATCGCTCTTTTCAGAGATATTTCCGCGTTTTGTAATGTATTGCGTGCGTTGACGGCATCCAGTTTCAATGTCAGCAGCTCTGCTTTGTTGATCGATGCAATCTTATGTCGCTCCTGTCCTGTCTGGTATAAGGTATCGGTTGACGCTACATTTTCTTTAGCCAGATCATATTCCGCCTGTGCCATGGCCAGAGCAAAGAAGTAGGAGGTAGCCTGCTCACTGATATTTTCAATATTGTACAGTAATTCTTTTTTCGCTTTCTCATATTTGAGCGGCTCGATTTTTCGCTCCCACCGGAAGGGGTTATATCCTAACAGACTTTGGTTATAACCGATTCGGATCGGCACGGTCGTAAACTGGTTATAAGCATTATCCCCGAAATTACGCATATACCCTAAATCCGAATCCAGATAGAAAGTACCTCCCAACAAGTCGAAATTCTGTTTGATGGCGAGGCCGCCCTCTGCATAATAAGATTGCTGTTTTCTGTAAACATCGATATCATTCTCGGAATCATATCGTCGCGTGATATCGCGGTAATACTGTGCCGGAGTCAGGTTCAGTGTCAGGCTTGGTAAACGTCCCGCCTTGAATGTCCTGTATTGCCAGTATCCGGCCAAAAACATATTCTTTGTCCTGAATGCCTCCAGCGAACTATCCGCCGCCAATGCAATCGTCCGCTCCAGCGACAGCGTGAGCGGCTGGGCATTCAGATAGACTGAGGTAAATAACAGGAACGATAATAATATTTTACATATCTTCATAACGGCATTATATATAATTCGTTAAACTTCAGTTTGTTTTTCAGGGATCACTGCATTCGGGTCGTGTTTGCGGTAGATGAACCAGTAGACCAGCGGGATGATGAACAGGCTGACGGCTGTACCGATGAACATGGCTGAGATCATGGCGATGGAAAGGGGTTTTTGTAACTCGCTACCCATGTCGAATGAGAACAGCAACGGGACCATACCGAAGATGGTGGTCAGCGAAGTCATGATGATCGGGCGCAGACGGCGGCGGCCGGCTTCGTGGATCGCTTCCATCAACGGAACACCTTCCTTACGTAATTCATTGATCGCATCCAGTTTCAGGATGGAGTCGTTTATAATGATACCGCAGGTCACCACGATACCGATGGCACTCATCAGGTTCATCGTATGCCCGCAAATCCAGAGTACCAGCAGTGATGCAGCCACGTCGATCGGAATCTCGATCAGTACGATCAGCGGTTGCAGGAAGCTCTCGAACTGGGCTGCCAGGATGAAATACATCAGCAGGATAGAGATCAGCAGGATCACCACCAACTCATTCAACATCTGTTTGTTGGAGAAGAAACTACCTGAGAAATCGATCTCCCAGTTCTGTTCGCCCATCTTCTTCACCTCTTCCATCAACGGTTCCGCCTTCTTGACATCATAGAAGCTGAACGGGATATATTCGCCGTTCTTACCGGCCGTAACCGTTTTCAGGTCTTCTCCTTGCGTCACCTTAACCAGTGACTGCAACGGGATGTACTGGCTTTTTCCCTCTTTGTCGGCCTGCGTCCGGACCAGTGTCTGCTGTAAGACTTCGTTCACCGTCTTACCGTCGCCGGCCAGGGCAATCGGCAGATATTGCTGGTAGGAACGGAGAGTCGCCACCTCATTTTCTTTGAAAGCCGTTTTTAGCAGGCGGTATACCTCATTGTAATTTACATTATAAAGCAGTAACTTCTGCCTGTCGACCGATATATTCAGCTGGTTATCGAAGGCGACTCCCACCGGTGTGATACCGGTAGATGCCCTCATCTGCGACTCCAGTTTGTGCAATGCCTGAGCCTCCGGAGCTTCCGCTTTGTTGCGGGCATAAAATTCTGCGACCACGTCAGCTTCTCCCGTCACGAATAACTTTTCGAACACGGTAATCGGCGGAGAGAAGGAGAATACAGCCTGCGGATAATTAGTATCCAACCATTGCGTGATCTTTGCCTGCAAGGGAGAGATGGCAGATGATTTTTCTGTCTTGAAATATAATTCGGCTTCCGAAGAAGACAGCTCCCGGTCGCGGTTCAACAGGAATTGTTGTTGACCGACATAGGAGGTATATTCCTGTAGATCGCCTGCGATCTGGGCAAACAGTTTGTCCACCCGTTCCCGGTTTTCGTCGATATGGATGTTTTCGTTCCACTCGATATGGGCGATCAGTTCGTTCTGGTCGATCTCAGGCATCCTGCTTTTAGGTACTTCATAAAACAGCAGGGCGCATAACGGCAATGTAACGAAGATAAATATGATATTCGACTTTTTATGACGGAACACGAAATCGACTCCAGCATCGTAGAAGCGGTCCAGCGTATGTTCTTTGATCAGATTGTTGATCCGGAGATTGAATCCCGTATGTTTGATATCGGGAATACTGTAAACCAGCTTGTAGAGTACCGGAAGCAGCATGATACCCGTAAAATAGGAGACCATCAGCCCGACCGTCACCGCGAAAGCCTGGTCGTAGAATATAGCCCCTGCAATACCGCTCATGAATACCAGCGGCACAAATACGGCGATTGTCGTCAGTGTGGAACTCAGCATCGGGGTGATCACTTCGCTGGTCCCCTTGTTGCAAGCCTCTTCCAGCGTATACCCTTTCGACCGGTACTGCATGATATTCTCCGTCACAATGATCGAACTGTCGATCATCATACCCAGTGCCAGAATCAGTCCGGAAAGGGAAATGATGTTCAGCGACATCTTGAACATATAGAAGAAAAGGAAGCTGATGATCAGACTGACCACCATACTCAGGCCGATCACTGCCGGGCTCTTGATATCCCCCAAAAACAGGATAGCCACTATACATATAAATATAAAGCCGAGCGACAGGTTCTGTTTCAGGTTTGAAATCGTATAATCCAGCAACTCCGTCTGGTTCCGGCTGACACTGAACTCTATATCCGGATAAACCGTTGCGAAATACGCAGTAACTTCCTGCAACGCCTCCTTCATGTTATCCATATTCTCGTCCGCCTGCTTGATCACAGCCAGTGTAACCGCCCGTTTCCCGTTTGAAAGTGAGGCGCCTGTCTCCTTTTCCGGTACCACCGCCACCTTCGCCAGGTCTTTCAGCTGGAAGATACGTTCATTTTTATGGAGATAGATATTTTGTACGTCTTCCGGTGTGCGCAGTAAAGTTGAGAATTTGATGTTGTATTCATAATATCCGTCCCGTACGGTCATGCTTCCCGGCTCGATGTTGTTCGAATTCAGGGCCGATTCCAGGTCATCCAGCGTGATACCGGCCATTTCCAGTGTTTTCATGTCCGGCACGATCTGCAACTGCCGTTTCATCATCCCCGTGATATCCACCATCGCCACTTCCGGCAACTGCTCGATACGCCGTTTGATAACCGATTCGGCAAACTGGCAAAGGTCCAGGAAAGCAGCTTCGCTGTCACCTGTTTTCAGTGTCAGGTTCAGGCAAAAGACCGGTATGTCCGTTGCGCTCGCCTTGATCACCCGCGGACGTTCTATTTCGCGCGGCAGGTAGTTCATGGCAGCGTCTATCTTTTCGTTCACCTCGATGAATGCCAGGTCCGTGTTTGTCCCGAAGTCGAAACTCAGTCGGATGATGCCGGCACCGTCGCGTGTCTCACTGTGTATATCGCGTAGGGCAGCCACCTGCATTAGCTGTTGCCGGATCGGTTTGACTACCGTATTCTCCAGTTCGCGGGCCGACGTATTCTGTCCGGACACCTGTATGGTGATCTCCGGTATCGCAATATCGGGCAACAACGATACCGGGATGGTAAAGTAAGTCACCAACCCCACGATAAAACAGGCTGTAAAGGCCATCAGTACCGCGATAGGACGTTGTAGTAGGAATTTGACCATAACAAAGTTTTAATTTTCAATTATCGTTACCGGTGCCTCGTGTGCCAGATTGATATTACCGCTGGTAATGACGAAATCATCCTCTTTCAGGCCGTCCCCTTCCGAACTTGTAATCGTGTAGCTGTCTGCATTTTCCAGACCGGTATGTACATATACCCAGCTCGCTTTGGTTCGGGTGCTGTCGAGTTTGAACACCACTTGCTTTCCGGACCGGAGAACGACGGCACTTTTCGGTACGACCAGCTGTTTGCCCAGCGAACGGTGGATGCTGACACGGACGTTCATTCCCTCGAATAACTTTCCTCTGTCCGTTACCGCTGCTTTCACCTGCACCATGCCGTTTTCGTCGACCAGCGGGTTTATTTCGGTGATGCGTCCTTCGGCTTTCGTGTCGTTCAGGGCAAAAGGAGTGACCTCCACCCGGTCGCCGTTCTTGATCAGAGGCAGTTCGCTCTCCAGAACGGTGAACGCTGCTTCCAGGCTACCCGGATCGATGACCGTGCAGAATATATCGGAGGTAGAAGCCGTATTATATTGTTTGGCAAACAGATTGGCAACGATACCGTCGAAAGGAGCCGTCAGTACGGCATTCCGTTCTTCATATTCTGCCAACTGGTATTGGATAAGCGCCTGGTCGTAACCGCTCTTTACCCGGACAAGCTGCATGGTGGCGGGAGGAACTTTGGCCGAGTCTGCCAGCGCATATCCCTGGCCGATCAGCACGTCTTGCAGTTCCAGTTTCGCCCGTTCCAGGGCATCTTTGGAAGTGGCCGTTTTGTTTTTTAGCCGGAAGGTCGACAATTCAGCCAGCTTTTGTCCTTTGCTTACCCGGTCGCCGTTCTTTACATGAATCGTAGCGATCGGTTCGGCCGACTGAAACCGCAGGTCGACATGGCGGCGTGCCGACAATTTGCCGTTACTCACCAGTTCATGGTTGAAGTCGGTAGCCTTCAGTGTCATCACGGTCACCTCGTTGGTTTCGTCCGGTAAAACCGTTTCAACAGTTTCTTCTCCTTCACTGCTGTCTTTTTTGTCACCGGAACAGGCTATCATCCCGGAGAGGAGCAGTATTGCCAGCAAATTGTAGTATTTCATATTCATATAAGCTATGATTCAAATTTTAATTTCCAAATATACAAAAATATTATTACGATGTTATCGTAAATGGCATATAAATAAATTAATTACGATCTGATCGTATGTTGTTGAGCATGTTTTTAACTTCTGTTCTCATTTCCCGGATAGCCGTACTCTCTACTTTCGGTTCTTTTTTCAGTACGGCGTCAGCCGCTTTGATAAACTTATCTTCCTGAAAGAAAGTAGGTTCCGAGTAAAGTTTGGTAAGCAGGTAATACGGATAGATCCGTTCCGGTAACATATCGATCGCATGCAGCAATAAATTTTCCGCTTTTTGATAGTTTCCCATCGACTGCTCATTTTTTGCCGCTATGTAACGTATCATCGGATCACCGCTTAACTTCATAGCCCGATATAATAGCTTATTCGCTTCTGCATATCGTTCAGCCCTATTTAAACATTGTGCAGCCTCGAACAGGAACTCCGGTTTATGTCCCATCAACGGCACCAGTTCCTCATATCCTTCACCTGCCGCCTCATAAGCCTTACTATTATACAACATCTTCAACGTATTCCATTTTTTATATCCTTCATAATACCCTTTCTGTTGCCGGAAAATCCACCCGCAACATATAGCCAGCACCCCTATCATAGCGACAGAAAGTATCTTCCTCCCCTCTCGAGAGGGGGTAGGGGGTGTGTCAGCGTCAACCGGAGTATTACTATTAGCCACCCCCATCAACACCACCAACACCACCCAGAACTCCGGCAACTGCAACGGATACGCCGCCAGGCTGAACACCATCAGTGCCAATATCCCTCCGGCCGCTCCCACCTGTCTGTTTTTCACCCCCCGGAACAAGGAATAGCTTAACAACAATACAAAAACCATTAAACCCACCAGCCCCTGTTCCAAACCTATTTGTAAGAATTCATTAAATCCGTATTCCGGACATCCGGCAACCATCATCTCTGTCTCCGAAGCCTTTCCCGAAGTGAAATACTCCGCCTGTGCTTCTGCATAACCAGCCGGAAACCCACCCGTCCCGGTTCCTGTCCAGGGCTGTTCCCTGATAGCTTGTCCCGTCACTTTCCATAAAAGTAGCCGGCCATTGGCAGAATCTTTCTTTAGCAGATAAATACCCGCCAATGAACCGGCTATGGAGATCAGGATCAAAATAGAAGATACGATAGTTAAGGTCCGGTTTCCATTCATGTATCTTTTAGTCTTTTCCCATCCGATCCGTTGCACCCAATACACCCATCCGCATGAAACGGCAGCCGCTATCCATGCCGTCCGGCTCATCCCGGCAGGAAGCACGACGATGATCGCCAGCAAACCGAACCATCCCAGGTAATGCAGATAAATTTTTGTTTGCCGTAGGATCATCCACAGGCAAACCGGTAATACGATTGCGAGATACCCCGAATAAGGCCCTGGATTATAAAAATCCCCGGTCAGCTTGAACAAGGAATGGTTAGATCCTTCGAATCCATGTAACTGTCGCATCCCCGACACGGCTTCAATCCCTCCGGTCGCAACAACCACCGCCAGGAAAAATAACTGTAACTGCGGCCATCCGGTCAATATGAACCGCAGCAGAAACCACAATACGACTAATTGCCCGCCAAACAACATTTTCTCCGGTTCGGGATCCAGCTGCCGGTTATAAGTAAGTGCAACGATAGCCGCCAAAACCAGCACCAATCCGTCTGCGACCGAAAAGACAAACGGCTTTGCCGGTTTCATCAGAACAGCCGCCACCAGACTGCATGCTGCCAGCAGCAACATCGCCAGATGAAACCAAAGAACTTTCCCTGTAACCAGCCCGTTAGCCAACCCTGTGTTGGTGGCAAAAACGGTGCACAGCAGAAAAACTCCGCTGATGGCGAGTAATGAGTAACTTATATATTGTCTGTATTTCATGATTAATTTCTTTAATGAATTATTTTCATGAATCGTTCCCACCTGAATTTCTCCGTATACGGATCGACCGATTTCCAGATAATCCATGCTTTCCCCACGATATATTCTTCCGGCAACATTCCCCAATAACGCGAATCTTGCGAATTCATACCGTTATCGCCTGCCATAAAATAGTAGTTTTTCAGGAAACGATAGCCGTCGATCGGTTTTCCATTAAGAAAAGATGTGGAATCCTTGTATTCAAGAGTTCCCTGTTGTTCCCATTCAATCAGCTTTTTATATAAAACAAAGTTAGTCCGATTCATCCGGATCGAATCCCCTTTGGCGGGAATATGAAGCGGTCCGAACTCCTTGATGCTCCAGCCGATAGTACCATCATAAGGGAAACTATGGAATATGCCCTCTTGAAACTTTTCTGTAACGGCAATCTTTTTTTGCGAATCCGTATTACCAAGAGGTGTATTTATTCCGTTTACATGGAAAAAACCGTTTTGAATGGAGAGGGTATCGCCAGGTAATCCTACGCATCGTTTGATATAATATTTGAGGATATGCATTTCGATTTTATCCCAACTGTTTGGATGCGGAAAATTGAAAACGAGAATATCATTGCGTTTTATCTTTTTGAAACCGGGAATGCGATAAATCTCCGTTTGTTCATTTCGCATGGAAGCAAACAGATTGAATATACGCGGTCCGATCGTCGGCTTCCAGACCAGGATATTATCTCCGGTAGTTAATTCCGGTTCCATCGAATCACTAGGGATTTTGAAGGAGGCAAACAATAATACCTGAGTGGCGAACCATGCCGTAGCCAGCATACATAACCAAAAGGTTACGTCTACAGTATATTGCGCTATTTTTTTCCAATGCTTTTTCATGCTTAATACCAACGAATAATACCATTTTTATAGGCAAAGATACGATCATTTGTCCCTTTTACCTTAACTCTGTAAATTGTTCCTTGAGGTATATTTTCAAAAGTCATAAAATTATAATCACCTTTTAAACTACCACCTTTAACCCATTGATTATTCCAATACCATAATTCTATATCTATATCTTTAGGTAAATAATTTTTTGTATAGGGGATATATGAAATTCTACTGATTGACTTGGGTGCACCCAAATCAAACCAAAGTGTATTTTTCCCATCTTCCGGGTTGTTGAACCTGCCTCTGAAACCTGTGGCAGAACGACTGTCGGTAACCATGTTCAGTTCCTCTCCATTGCCAAGCGGTGTGATATCGGCTGAAACTTTTACACCTTGAATCGGTTTATCCTCTTTATTCTGTTCATAGAAAGATATTTCACAGAGTGCCAGTGAGTCTTTGGGAGATATTAATTGTATATATCTGTATTTTTGAGAAACTGGAAGATTGATCTCATTTTCCCATGTATCCATGCTGTCTGTCATCATATATAAAGTATCAGCGGCTAAGGCATTCAAATCATTGCATCCTGTGAGATAAGCCCCGACCAGTGTTTCTTTCGCTTCGGCAATCTCTTCAGGATACAGATAAGCGGTATAGTTTCGTACGGTAACCGGCATTTTCTCCTCTTTGCATTCCAGTTTTTCGCAATTACCGTCTTTAGTCAGGATAAAAGCAGATGCGGCAGGTGTTAAAACTCCATTTTGGTAGAACATAGGCAAGTAAACGATATCCCTGCCCATCCCTTTGAAAGTCACCTTTTTGTTCCATTCTATTTTACCCCATTGTACGGGTTGCCATTCTTTTGCCCCGAAAACGCATAGATAGCAATAACGTGTGTTTTCGGGAATATGCTCCGTAATAGTTATTTTTACATCCGTTGTTTGGAAATATTGTGAAGAAACGTCCTCCATAAAAGGATTTTTGAATAGAGAAGGAATATCTTCTCTAGCAACCGCCTCATTCCCCAATGGACCGGAAAAATGATGTTCGAATGTACGGCGATAGACTTTCGGCAATCTGAACTTGCCCCACAACAAGTCGAAGCATTCATTATTATAAATCCTTTTGTATTTCCACCGGTCATCGTCCCAAAACGGTTCGAAGGGATATGACTCTCCGCCAACGATCAGGCTGTTCCAGCTATGCCCCCCGGCTCGGTTTCCCCATTCCGGCACGAAGTCGATAGCAACTCCCATACCGAGGGCCGACATCATCAGGCAGTTATACCAGGCTTTGTCGTCGCATGAACCGCGTTTGACCTGTTCGAAAGAGGCGGCATTGTAAATCGGCATGGAAGCTGCCGCCCAGTTATTGTGCATCAGGTCGCTGTACATCCGGTGCAAGGAGTCCGTCACCTTCCTGAAGTCCATCGTATTGTCCTTGAAGATAGAGGCATGTCTTTGGTAAAAGGTATCCCGTGCCTGGTCAAAATAAGTCCCTTCAGCAAAACGGTAGGGTAGGACGTACCTGCAAAAATCTTCGAATGAATCGTTTTGTGTATAGGCATTTTCTTTCCAAGCCTTGAAAGAACGGTCTATTTCACGGATGAGTTGCTCTGCTCGGACGGTTCGGACATCTTGCCGGGAAGGAGTTAACCGGGACTGGATTTTGGGACTTTCGTTCTTCCAAAGGGAATCGATTTCCTTGTACCATTCGGAGGAACGTTGCCATAGATGTTTTTCGGATATTGCGGCATGCTTGCCATAGACCGGTCGCATGTTTTCGACACAGGATGAATCAACGCCTATATGCCCCGGCATATTCATAATCAAGAGCCGGGCGGCGGCCAGTTTTTCCGGGGCATCGGCATAGTGCGTCAGCACTTTCTCCAACTTGCCCCGGTTGTCACCTGCCAATTGCAAGGCTTGCTCCAGACGTCGGTTGTCCGGAGAGGTACAGGCTATCAGGAAAGTGGCTAATAGCAGGGAGATTCTTGATATGAATGTTTTTTGCATGTGATAAATAACTGTTTATTTAGAAAATATTTTCTCGCACAATCCAATGTTTTCTTCGTACATATTTCTGTAGAGTTGTTCGTTGTCAACTATCTCAGCGAAGTTGGCTCCTTTTCTTTACAACTTTACATGTTGTATGTAATTATGTATGCATCGTGATGTAATGCATAAATTTTGTTCTCTTTCTCATCAATTGCAAATGAAGATATTTGTGCATCTAATTCATATTTATTTAGTGGATTACCATTCCAATCAAATGTATATATTGTATTTGAGAAAGAGTAATGATTAGGATTTCTGCGTTCTTTTCCTGAATACAAAAGATAAATACAGTTATTAGTTGTTTTTATTCCGATATATCCTCTTCGTGTTTCTGGAAGTTTTATCATAGTGCCCTGATTTAAAGAACTTTCAATGTCGAATTTGAAGTTGAAATCTTTATTGGGACCTTTTGTCATTGCTAATAGATTGCCATTACTGTCGTATATTTCTAATAAGTCTAAATATCTACCAGCTATGGCTATCTTTGATTTGTCAGGTTTTACATTTATAAAAGAGGAAAATATATCACCAAGTATGTTATCTGGAAATTTATCATAGATGTTTAAGTTATTATTATATATTTTCTTTTTTAAGTTTAATTCTTTATCGAATATGAAAAATCTTTCATTGTATTTAAATAAACTATTGCATATAAATGTACTATCTGAAATCCATTGAGGTTGATTAATGCCAATAAGTTTTGATTTTATTTTGTTGAAATTTATTGTGCTTTTAAGCTCTTGTTTATTGTTAAATAAGGAATCTATATTGTATTCTGAAAATTTTCTGCTGCTTATATCAAACGCCCAAAATGTTCTAGGAATATTGGATTGAGTAATATTGCTACATGTTATTAATTCATTAGGTCCACTTCCTCTAGGAATAAAATTACCTAAATATTTTTTTGATTTTGTGGAAAATATATGAAAAATAGAATCTTTCTTCATATCTACGGCTATAAGAAATGTGTCAATAGAAATTACTCTTACCGGATAACCAATAAAGTTATCATTGAATATTTCATGATTAACTTTTTTTATTTCTTTAAAATTCTTATCGTTAAAATATTTTGCATGACTTATTTCTATTAATTCGTTACTTTTATCTGAACAACTGATAAGTAATAATAAAAAAATAATGTAATTGATGTTTTTCATAATTTTTATGTTTTTAAGTTGGGGTGTCAAAATTCTTTATCCTCACTTGCTTGACATAGTGTCACAAAACACAGATCTTATATATTGTTGCTTCTAGTGTGATCTCGTGTCAAGTAACGAGAATAAGGTCGTTTTTACACCCCAATTTTGTTATTTGTATTCTGAACTTTGTTGTTGTTTTAGATATATGGATGATCTATGGAATATATCTCATAGTCTACAAGTATCTCTCTAGAAGAAATATAATTGAAATCTTCGGGAGTAGAACAACATTTAGTGCCAGAACTTTCGTTGTTTGCCAACGCATTTATATTCATATAGGGTAAGTTCTGTATTTTTTCTCATGCAGTACTTGATGAGAATTCAAAATCTGATAGAACTTACTATAAGAATGATTGTTAAATCTAAAATTTAACATGGTGAAATGCGAATACGTTAATTTATGGGCATACCTTATCTTTGGGATATTCATCTTGGTCACCTAAGATGTCTCCACTTGATAGAACGCATTGGTCCCCTGGATCAGGACAACATTTTGTTGTAGAACCTTCATTTCTTGCCAACGCTTCCACATTGGCTAGTGCTAGCTCTGAGAGCTCAACACTTTGTTTGTTCTGCTGGTAATTCCAGCCGGCTGCAACGGCCATAGCAGCGATAAGAACTGCCCCAAAGATCTTTTTCCTCATGATCTTAATTGGTATTTAATTTGTAATTCAGTTAATTTTCTATCTTTGCCTACTCTCTTGGGCTTAGATATTCGAATGATATAAGTTTTATTTGATACTAATATCATTCTGTTTCTTGATTTTAAGTGATTTTGATATACCTCCTTTCTTTTTAGGAGAGCAGTCGGGGAAGTTTGCCGTAACGGTTGTCAGGCTATTAGGCAGACTTCCTTTTTGTTCCTTGACAGAACTTGCTCTCAGGTTACATAAAAATAAACTATTTTGTTTGCGTTATCTAAACACCCCTGTTTATGCTCCCTAAACACGGTTGTTTGTGATGTCCAAACAGGAGTGTTTAGGGAATGCAAACAAAAGCAGTTGTTCTGTATTATTCAATTTCAGGTCTGTCACCACCCTCTTCTCCTTTGACGGCACCCACATATACGATGCGGTTAATACTGCGTGGTGTTTTTAGGAAACGTTGCGTATTTCCTGAATATTGCGTTGTCACCGTCATTTCATATTCTCCGTCAGTCAACCCTGTGGGAGCGATGAATATCAGTTCCGAAGGATTGTTTGTACCGAACATGTCGGAAGTAACTTTTGTCACCGTGTCGTCTGCCAGGTTGCGGAAGGTGATACCGACCTTTTCGTCTGTTCCCTCGATGCGGATACGCGAACCGGTGATGCGGAAGTTACGTCCCGGCGTGATATGTCCGTCTTTTATGTTGTTGCTGCAATCCTGAACGCCGGTGATATAAATAGTGTCAGCTTTTTCACCCAGGATTTCAACTTTGGTATTTCGTATTTCTTCGCGTAGGACGCGGTTTTGAGTGAATGCGACGTAGATGTCGTTTTTTGCCGGATTCCATTGTCCGTCTTCGACCGGTCCGATGAAGCGGGGAACGGCGTAGAACAATCCGGTGTTAACATTGTGGCCGTTCATCAAAGCCCGTGCCACGATTCGTTCGTAGAGGGTGACTACGTGAACGAGTGTTTCCCGGCGCAGGCCGGTGTCTTCTTCGCGCATCTCTTCGTAGAGTTGTTCGTTGTCAACCGTACCGGCGGAGTTAAGTACTAAGATGCGGTCGTTCGGATCTTCTGTCAGTGTGTTGGGGGCTAACCAGCCTTGGAGTTTGTTGCTCATGGTGTTTTGATATAGATTAATAGGATAGTGTGAATTTGATAGTTCGTTTAAAAAGAACCAAATAGTAAAACAGGATTGTCGTTTTCATTGTTGCATTCTTTTTTTAATTGTTTAATAATGTCAGATTCAATTTGAGGATTTTCTTTAAAATATTCCATTAACCAAGGAATGTCTATTGTAAATATAACTTCTTTGTCTGTTCTCCCTGTAGATGCATATATATTAGGGAGATCATCAAATAAATTTTTATGTAAAAATGCTTTATTATCTTTTTTATAGTAAGTGACAAAATAATTATCTTTCCCCTTTAATGTGAAAAATAAATTTTCATCGAAATAACTTAAATCACAAGGACCTGTTATTAATTTATGATCTCTTGCATTTTTTAAATATTTACCTAGGGTTTGTGCTTCATCCAAATATTGGGGTGCGTTTGCATTTTCACCTTTAAAGTTTAAAATAAGATATGGAGTTAGTCGCTTTTCATCATTATTGATATGATATATTGTATCAGTAAAAATGCAAGAAACTAAAATTGCTTCTGAATTGATTTTTGTGAAAAAATTGGGTAAGGAGAAGAAACTTCCTTTTGTTATTTTTGGGAATAAACTATTATATTTACCTCCCTCTTGTAAATATCGCATATAAAACTCTGATTTTGCTTGGCTATTAGGATCAAATAGTAAAAAATCATTTCCAATTGTCTCTATTGAAAAGAATGGTTCTTTTATAACTGTTTTGTTTAAAAAACGACCATTTTCTGTATTGTATTCTTTTATATTTCTATAAGCATCTAAAATGATAAGGCTTTTTTTCTCTTCATTTATTGTGATATCTGTAGGATACATGATATCTTCTGGACCTTCACCTTTGTTCATCTTGTATAGATAATTGCCATTATTGTCAAAGGTATATACATTCCCATTTCCAGGTGTTGATAAAATGTATAATTTGTTATTATAACATATTACTTTACTAACATCTTCTAAGAGACACTCTTCTTTTGTTTCAAGTTTAATGTAGCGTAACTTAGATAATGCAGGCTTTTCAGTTTCCAAGATACAATTATCTGTACTTATTGAAAGAGCTTGATGAGTTGTACTAGAAATATTACTTTTGTTATTACAAGAAGTAAGAATAAGAATGAATATAGTTAATGATAAAAAGGAGTATTTCATATTATAATTGTTTATTAGAAATTGTTGTAAATTACAGGAGAATAATATTATTCTCCTGTAAAACTTTTTTAACATGAATGTCCACTTGCTGTACAATTGCAATAATTAGGATCTTCTGTACACCAGAAACATCCTTCAAAAGTTGCACCACATTTTCTACAAACATATTCTTGGTTCATTGAACCATTTCCATTTTCTCCTCTTGCCAACGCTTCTACATTAGCTAGTGCCAAGTCTGATAGTTCCATTTCGTTTTGAGTCTGGTTGAAGTTCCAGACGCCCGTTGCAGCTGCAACAACTATAAGGATGATACCAATGATTCTTTTCATGGTGTTTATCTTTTTAAAGTTTATAAAATCAATTTCTTTCCTTTTTATTATCTTTGTTCCCTCCTTGAGGGTCTAAAGATCGATTACTAAGTAGCCATATACACCTCCTTTCATATTTGTAAGGGGAGACAGGGAGTTTGTTTGTACATTCTTGCAGGGATGCAGCAAACTCCCATTTGTTCGGTTACCGAACAATACCCTTTATTTTAAGTTTGACATGTTGATTATTCAAGCTGTTATACTTGATCGTTACGACTTCATCGAAGAACCCTGTATCCTTCGGTGTCATCTTGATTCCCACCCGGAGGGTTTCTCCGGGGTTCGCAGGTCGTTTGTCATACGTGGCTGCCGTGCAGCCACAAGTGGTGCTTACGTCCACAATCACGAGGGGACAGTCCCCTGTGTTTTTAACCTCTATGGTTGTTTGTTTTATTTCCGATTTGTCGAATGTACCAAAGTCTATTTCTGTTTGAGTGACTTCTGCGGTAGTTTTTGGTATGTTTTTGTTTGGGGTGTCTTTTCCGGTAATCTGTTTCAGATAAAGGTCTTTGACTGCCGTATTGTGTACGGGGTTACCCAAAACTGCGACTTTGTTGTTCTTATCCAGTAAGAATGTCTGGAAAGTCATATCAGCCGGGAACTTGTTCAATTTGTTTAACCGGTCGTCCAAATCAATACAAATGGGACGATCGAAACCATCACGTTTCAGCAAGTAACGTATTTCTTTGGCATCTTTTGGATGAAAGAAGAAGAGGAAAGGTACTTTATTTTGTGTTACCGAATTAGTATATTCGATCAACTCTTTCCACTTATGTAATTGTAGTTTACAACTGGTACAACCAATAGAGTCTACATATATTAATACCTTATACTCGGATTGTGGTATCTGATAATCCGTAGTATCTGTCAAATAGCGGGTAAATATTGAGTTTTCCGGGAATACAATTTGTTTCCCTTGCCATTCGCTGACCAACTGCGCAATCTGTTTCCCCTTTTCTTTCTGCTCGTTTTTGCAGGAAAAGAAGATAGGTAATAATACTAATATGATTAGATTTAAAGTTTTCATCTTGTCCTTTAAATTTTAAATTCTATAATCGGATCATCGCTTTTCACTTCGGTAGCGACGATTGTATTTGTTTCTTCGTTTACATCAATGCCATATATCGCGTGGTCAAGCGTGTATTTCTGTACCGGATTCCCTTGCAGGTCGAATACATAGATAAATCTTCCTCCGTCTTCCAGACGTTCTCCCCGCTGATAGGCGGCTAATTTGTCTTTGAATTTAATTCCTTGAAATACCGCATAAATGTATTTGTTTGTTACTTTTATATCATTGAAACCCATGATTCCGTTAGGAATGCCTGAACCGTCTTTTCCTGTTTTAAACTCCGGTTCTCCTGCCGGACCGTACAAAACTTTATGAGTATCGTCCTTTAGGTTATAGATTTCGATAGCTTCTCCCAACTGTGTAGCCATCGCTAATATGCCAGTGTCGGGATTATAATCTATGAAACTTCGCCATGCTTGCGCTAATGCCGGTCGGACAGTCTTTTCGTTGGCTGTTTCGCTGGGAATTTCGCCACTGCTTTTTATCGGTTTACCGTTGTTGTCGACTTCCCAGATGCGGTGCTCTCCCATATAGTCTGGGATCAAAAAGCCCGATTCCATCGTGCGAAAGTCCAGTGAACGGACCAGTTTCTTGTCTAATTTAATCTCCTCTACCCGTTCCGCGGAACCGGTAGAAGGAGATATTTTCCAACGTGTAATTTGCATCTTGTTGGGATCGAGTGCCCACAAAGAATCTAAGGAGTTGAATTGAAAGTTTGCAACTGATAACATCTCCTCCGGTGCTTCTCCACGTCTGCCGAATGAGACAACGTGTTTCCACCCCGGATAAGTAAAGGCATGTAAATAATGGTCCATATTATGTAGATCCATTACAACGGCAATACTATCTCTGACCGTTACCCGGAATGGGTAACGGAAGAGGATAGTATCCAGGTTAATTACCTGTGCACTGAGCGCCTTGGTTTTGGCAAAGTCAGAGTATCTGGGGAAGTGCGAATCCGGAGAACTCGTGCAGGCGACCAGGCAGCTAATACCTATTAATGTATAAAGGAGATGCTTCATTGTTTATTCAAGACTTAATCCTGAAATTCTCATTTCGACCCAATCTCCGTCACAGTCTACAGAGCCATCGCCATAGCAATTGACTCCATCTCCATGTTCACCGTAGGCCAATGCTTCCACATTCTCTAATAATAGAGACGGTAAATCGTTTTTGGGGGTAGACCCAAAATAACAACCAGCGATCAGGCAAGTTACAAATCCTACTAATTTTAGTTTTTTCTTCATATCTGTATTATGTTTGTTGGTGCAAAAATAGAGAGTCTTTTTCGGATGAACTCCTATAATTCTCTTATAAATTTCTTATAAATCTCCTATATGAGACCTGTAAAGGCGTTTTTTTCTTCGTTTTGCCTCTTTTTGAGTGTTTCTTTACTATTTTTGTATTTTAAAATAAGAAATGGAAATGAAGAATGGTTCATCATATGGGTTAATTGGGATTTTAGTGGTTTTGCTAATCTTTATAAGTGGAGGATATTGGTATTCTTGTAGTTTGCGAACCCAAGTGACTGAAATCTGGAAGCAAACTTTATGGGAAGATCGTACGAACAGGATGAGAGAAGCCAAAGTAAAGAAGAAACAGATATTTGTTCCATCAGTTTCACCCAATATTGAAATAGTAACTGAAGATCAGACTGTGCATTTAAAAAGAGATAGCATTAAACCTTATACTGCTGATGAAGGAAATTTTCTGGCTGATCAGCAGTATTTGTCACTCAAGAACCCTGTAAAACTGGAAAACTTGGATAGTCTTTTCCGGTTAAAGTTGAAAGAGAATGGATTGGATTATAAAACGGCAGTATCACTTTATAATAATAGTACAGATAAAAAGACATTTTACGGCCAAGAGGATGTGAAAGTCTTACATGATTACTTGAAGTTGACATACAAAGTAGATATTCAGGATATTATTCTTTTGGAAGGATATGTTAAGGGTGGTTGGATAGAAAGCATAGTGTGGGGGATATCTTATTATGTTGTGTTATCCATAGTCCTTATGATTTTGGGAATATTGATAGTAAAAAGAAAACAGAACAATAAGTCTTCAAAATCTCCAGATCAATTTGTTTCTGAAAATGAACAGCCCCAGAAAACAGAGCAGGCTTTACCTGATGAACCTGTTGAGCAAAAGGTAGAGCAGCTAACAGAACCTGAGACAGAGCCTGTGGCAGAATCGTTGGAGGAATCATTGGAGTTGCCTTTGCAACCAACTGATAATGTTGTTCGGTATGACGAAAGACTATGTTCTTTGTTTTACAGCGATCAGACGATACAACTTACTCCTAAGGTATTTGAGTTGTTTTATTTCCTGTCGCAGGGAAAAGACTATTTTCAATCGTATGAATTTCTCTATAAGGCTCTTGGAGATAAATATGTAGGAGTAGATAAAAAAACAGTGGAACAGTTAGTGCTCCGCTTGCGGAGAGATTTGAACCTGACTATACCCGTTTTGAGTATTGAAACTATACGGGCTAAAGGGTACCAAATCAAGGGAAAAGACGAGATGGAAATATGCATAGAACGGATAGAGAATAAAGAAGTGTAGTATTTGGCACTTCTTTATATGATATTATTGAGATCTAAATAACCAAATTGAATATCATCATTAAAAGCGAAAATAAGTCGATTATTGTCGTCGTCATGTTTCAGCAAATACTGGTGTTTGCTCTATCTTATCTTCTAAATCTGTTTCATTGAGATCGCGGTGTGTCAATTGTCAAAAAGGAGCTTGTTGTGCTGTTTTTGCATTAAAAGGATTTATAATAAGCGGATAAACTTACGGGTGTATTTTTAACAGTGGCCGTTTTAGCAAGTTTTCTTACACATTATTTAACATAATGCTTTTCTATACTCGTTTTTTCGGTCAAATCGAATTTCGTTTAAACAAAAATTCATCTCGTTTTAAACGAATATTTTTTCAGTTTAACTGAGATTGGAGTTCGGTTTAGTAAAGAAAAATGTTAAAAAACTTTAATTTTAAATGGTTTGCGTGTTTTTGGGCTCCGAATAGTATGTTTTCTGGCATGTTTTTTCTACAGAAAGCGTCTGATAATGAGATGAAATGATCTTTCATAAATTGCTTATAAATCAGTATTAGAGAATAAAAGGTTGTAATAACTCCTATATTACTTTCGGAATTAATCATTTGTTCTCCTTTTATTGGCAATAGGATATAAACGAACCTTCGGAGAATGGCTTGGAAAGTCCCTTGCACGTCCTCAGGTTCATATATTCAAACTATGAAGTACTTAAAATGTCATTTTGATAAAAAGGAGAACAGGGATAACGAAGTGATTACCTTGAAGCTGTTTGTAATTAATCTGGGTGAATGAGATCTACAATTAAATTATCGGAATCGTTTTTATCATGAATGTTGTCAACAAAAAGTATGATACCGTTATTGATTATATTCCATCCCGTGTAAGGGTTAAATCTGTTCGAGGCTAATTTACTTTCATATACTTTTTTGAAAGACTTGTCAAATAGCATCAGATACAAATCACGTTCATATGCTATTGTTTCTAAATTTTTATGGGTGTCGAAGGTTGTACCGGCAAAATGTAAACGTGCATACATTTGATATTCCGGAATATACATTACATCGAAGAAATGCGGATTTTCAATGCCATGTATCTGTCATTTTGAATAATCTGTCGTTGAAGGACATTTGTTGGCTTTGTTGGAGGTGTATTGGCTGCTTGCATCGATAGTTATTCGTTCTCCTGTAAGTGTATTGAGGGTATAAAGATCTTTTAATTAGTAGGGTATGAGACAATATCGAATAAATCTTCACCTTCAGAATTCATGTGATTTCGTATAAGATATATCTTGTTTGAATGTTCGTCTACATAAAACTGTCCGGATATATCATCTGTAAAATCGTAAGAATTGATAAACTTACCGTTCCAGTCGATTTGAATTATCTTCTGTTTGCCATCGGGGTATTCCGGTTTGTATTCAACCCTTAGCAGGTAACAATACTTTGTTGTTGAATATGCACGGATGATGCCTGCATATCCTTCCCGTAGATCCAGCATTTTGGCCTCTGCATTTATGCTGGGAACACAATTTTCTGAGAAACAGAAGGTCTTTATACGACTCCCTTCCAGATCATACACATGAAACAGGTCAAAGAAGTACATTCCGGCGATAACTCTGTTTTGTTTTTCATTCAGGGCCAGAACAGGGGCGTATGTGTAGTTATAGTCTGATAACGGAGCATTTAATTCCGGAAAGTAATCAGCCTCAGCGGTTGTTCCTTTATTTCTGTTGTAGACGAAAAACATTTTCTTTTCTTTGGGATTTACTTTCCTTCCTACTATAAAGTTCTCCGATAGGTTCAGTTCGCTACTGCCGAAGAGTGATTCGGGATATTGGGTATAGTCCTGCAATTTTAGACTGTCGATATCTGTGTTTATTTTAATAATCCGCTGTAAGTTTACATCTTCGATCAATACGTTAGGATTGTCTGTAGATAAAATGAAGCTGGGAGAGACAAGATCATCCGGGCCGTTTCCAACAGGTCCCAAAGAGGCAATGACTTCTTTGGTATTTGTATTAATGACTGTCAGGCACGTGTCTGACTTAACCAGTATGACAAACATCAGAGAGTCGATGAGCCTGATACTGATCGGATATTTATCATCAAAAGTATAAATAACTTCAGCCGAGTCTAAAGGTGTAGACGCTGATAAGTCGATATAGGAAAATTGTTTTTGAGACTGATTGCAAGATAGCAATATAAAAACAATGAAGAAGTAGATTATATTTTTCATGGAGACTGTTTGAATTTGTACAAAGATATTGAATTTATTATTAAAGTTTGGGAATACTGTTGTCCGTAATTCATTTATTGCTAATTTTTGTGCAAAAACAATGCCTTATCGTGGTTTAGGTTCAGGGATTATACGTGCATTAAAAGAGGAACCAAATTTAATGTTTATCAATGATTTTGATGGTGTACAATTCATATCTGTTATTGAACGGCCATATAATGAGGGAATAAATGAAATAGAAACTCTTATTCTTACTTTCTTAGAAAAGAATCCTGGAATTAAAGTGAAAGATATATCCAAATATATCAATAAAGGTATTGCAACGACGGAACGTTATATCAAATCTTTGAAAGAAAAGGGATTGGTGGTGTATGTGGGAGCCCGTAAAACAGGGGGGTACTATAAAAAATAAGATGTTTAATATTAATAATGGATTGCATTCCATCTTATGTAAGGAATGAAAAACCGGAAGCAGCTTATCATTCACTGAAAAGTTACGATAGTTTTACCAAAAACTGCCTAAACAACCATTCGTTTAATATATATCAAACGAAAGGAACTCAATTGTCAAACGAAAAGAGCATATATGTGTTTTATTCGTTCAATATATATCAAACGCAAATTTGAATGGAAACTTTTTTAGAAAAGAGTCCTGAGTTCATAATAAAAGATATATATGTATCAGTAAAAGTTATTCCGCGATAATAGCTTTTATAACCCGCTTTTCCATAATCAAGCACTGTATATAGTGCAAATATTGCTAAAGTTTGCTTTATATACAAAGCAAACTAGTTGTTTTTGTTAGATTTTATTCTACTTTTATTAACTCTATCTTCTGAAAACAAAGGGTATTATCATCATAATTAGGATTTTTGAAATGACTGCAACTTATGTATAATCCATCTTCTCTAATAAAATATATAGTATATCATCATACAGAAAAGAATAGATAAAACTTTCTCCATATAAGATATTTTGTACAGCTCTATGCCTCAGATTTCCATTTTTAGAAAATCGCGTACATGTAACTGTTTGATACCTTTGTCGTTTGTACCGGCATTGAATTCATCCATGCTGATAACATATTTAGGGTAATGGTCTGGAATATTCATTAAATTACCGAATTCTCTTTCCCTCGTTTTTTCGTCAAGAATTAGATAAGCAACTTGTATGTATATGCGGCTTCCGTTTTTTATTCCAACAAAATCAATTTCATAATTGCCTTGCTGACCTACTTTTACGTCATAACCGGAGCATAGTAGATGTAAATACACTGCATTTTCCAATAGTTTCTGAATGTCTTTATTCAAATCGCAACCTCTGATTACATTCCGCAGTCCTAAGTCTTCAAAATAATATTTGTCTCCGATCTCAAAAATTTTTAGTCCATTGATATCCAGCCGGGATACTTTGTGTATAAAAAAAGCGTTGAGTAATGGATTCAGATAGTTCAGAACCGTTTGGGTTGACACGGTCGTTCGTTGGGATTTGAGGTATTTGGATATATTGGAAGCTGAAAATAGATTCCCTATATTATCGGCCAAGTATTCAACGAGGTCGTTCAAAAATGAAACGTTCCGAATGTTTTCACGGGCGACGACATCTTTCAGCAAGATGGTCGAATATACATTCCGTAAATATTCAAAAGCGTATGCTTCCTCTGTTCCTATTACTCTCAGATAGGGCATACCTCCGATTGTCAGGAATTTATAAAGACTTTGATTGTTGTCATCCAAATTGAAAAAACGAAGAAATTCTTCATATCCGAGGCTGTGGATAGGGAATTCAATGTATCTTCCGGCTAAATGTGTAGCTAGTTCTCCGGACAACATGGAGGCATTGCTTCCCGTACAGGTGATATCGCAAACACCTTCTGCCAGAAGACTTCTTAAAGCATATTCAAAGCGTTGTATTTCCTGTACTTCATCAATAAATAGAAAATTTTTTTTACCTTCCTGCAAGTTTGAATGTGCGTACTGGTATAAGTCATCATCTGTTTGAATGAACTCATGAGGCTTCAGTTCCCGGTTTATATAAATGATATGCGAATCCGGAAAAGTATTTTCTATATAATCCATTAGCTGATACATAATATAGCTTTTCCCTACCCGGCGTTGTCCTACCAGGATTTTTATAATATCTTTCCCTAAAAAGGGCTTTATACGTTCTGTATAAACAGGGCGTTTTATATATTCCCGTTTGAAGTGAGTTTTATCAATCATAATGGATGCTTTTTGCAAATATACTAATTTTGTCAATTATAATTGATAAAATGGCTTTGAATTTGTGTTTTGTCAATTATAATTGATGAATTTGGAGAGGGCAGGTAACTGGTATAGGGATTTTGATTATTCAATAATCCCATCCAAATCCAGATAACCGAATTGTATCTCATCATCCATGCACAGAATGATCCGGTTATTTTCCCGGTCATAGCAGAAACTGGATATTTTATATTCAGTTTCCAGTGTTTGGATATAGTTGCCGTTGAGGTCGAAGACGAGTAGCTTGGTTGGGTAATAGGCATCCGTACGGTGGTCTCCTCCCGAATAACCTGCGATGATTTTGTTTCCACAGAAGACGGGTTGGCTGTAATGTGCTGTTTGCGTTGTTTCTTTTTCCCATTTAGGGCCGTATATATTGTATTTTAAATTTCCGTTCAAGTCACAAATAGTCATTAGGTCGTAACGGGAATAACATTCGACATATAATCCATATTCAGGGGAGACATCTGCTGTGATACGCTTCTTATTTATATCAGGGTGTTCGTATTTCATTGGCTGGATTTCTCCTGTCTGCATGTTCCATTTGGCAACAAGTGATTTGAAATCATTAGTGCCTATAGGCTCTATGATACGTCCGATACATAATGTGTCGTTTATATATCGGTACGTATCAGGAAATAACCCGATTTTTATATCGGCTTTTATATTCGGGATATAGAATGGATTTGCCAGAACGCTGTCCAGGTTATAACTGAATATCTTTTGTTTGCCATGATCCGAGACATAAAATGTACGCTGGGCTTCGTCGATACCTACATGTCCCGGCATGGTAATTTCACCAGGACCTTGTCCTTTATAAGCTGTGCTGGTGATATAATGGAAGTCATTCTTGTCAAATAGATGAATAAAGCGGTCGTATGAACTGTGATCGACTATAATTAGATATTTGTCGATAAGATAAGGTCGGGTAACCCGTCCAATCAGTACATCTTCGATCATTATCTCTTTTACCTTATCTTTTACAGTGATTGCATTATCCCGTCTCTTCTGGTATATTTCCGTATCTGCATTTGAGGTGCAACTCAAACATAGTACGATCAATAATGAGAGGGAGACCTTATAGGGAGAATTAAATAAACAAGCGGCTGTGTTCATAACTGTTCTATTATTTTTTTAGTTTATAGAGTACTAAAATAGGATTATTAAATTCGTCCATGTTTTTGTAATGTCCTATATTTAATTTGTTTATGTATTCAGGAGAGATTCGGGCGAGTTCGATTTGTAGCCAACTAGCTTCGATAGGCATGATGAGTTGTTCACCCCAGGAGGCATAGGCACCCCAAATTTACCGGATGTTCCTCCCCAGAAATAATACCCTCCTAACGGGGAGTGGCAAAAATCTTCTGCATTACAATAGACTGTGTCATTCAGTAGGTCAAAATTTTTTGTTTCTAAATATTCACCGGTAAGAGAGTAGGTCAATATTTTTTTGAAATCCAGCAGTTCTATGTTGTCTTTATTTATTATATAATCGTTTATTTCGAGGTATTCTCCGGGACCTTCTCCCTGACTTCCAATTTGGTATTTGAATTTACCGTTTTTTTCAAAGACTAATAACTGTTTTCTGTTATTGTTGATATAAATGAGCGAGTCTGCTATCTTAATAGTAAAAATATAGGAGATCAAACATTCTTCTCTGGTCTCCAGAGGGATAAATGTTATGTCGGAAAAAACAGAATCAAGATGAGAAATATTGCTTAAGTCTTCCGGAATGTTAATAATATACGTTTTATCGGACAGTGCATCTGCCTGATTAGCATTTTCTCCACAAGATAGGACAGTGCATAGGATTCCTAACAGAAAAATACTTTTGAGATATTGCTTTTTCATACAAGTCCCGATTTAGAATGTTTGATGTCGTAAATATAGATATAATTACGAAATATTCGTAGTTTTGACGGGGAATTCTGATTTTTTAAGAACTGTTTTGAATTTATGATATGGTTCAGAATTTATCAGATATGAATGTTGTGCGTTGGTAGGGGCGGTTTGTGAACCGCCTTTACGATGTTAATGTAAGCCTATAAGGCTTTAACAAACCAGCCCAGGGTTAGAACCCTGGGTTTATGAAAACCCGCTCCTGCTTTTCCGCCCTGTAGGGGCGGGACAAGATAAATATCAGCCCTTTCAATCTTGTCGCACCCCTACAGGGTGCCTCAGAAAGAGAAGGATTCAAGGGAACCCAGGGTTCGAACCTTGGGCTAATTTGTTACAGGCCTACAGCCTGAAGACACTGTCACTAATTGGTTCATCCTATAATTAGCAGATAGCTCAATTATTTCTATCATTTGAATCAAATAATCTTCTTCTGCGGTTGGATTAAATAAAATATTTCCTACATTTGCCCTGTTACCTATTATCGGGTAATAAAACAACTAAAACTATTGACTTATGGAAAAGTATGTGAACATCATGCTCGACAAGGGCTTCAAGACCGTTTTCGGTGAAAAGCAAGTAGCAATCGATTTTATTAATGCCACGCTCGAGGGCGAACGTCAGGTGAAAGACCTGACCTATCTCGATAAAGAAATCCAACCGGAAGTAATAGAACAGCGTACGGTGATCTTCGATCTCCTTTGTGAAGATGTGGATGGGAGCAAATTTGTACTTGAAATGCAGAATTGTCCCCAACATTATTTCTTTAACCGCGGATTTTATTACATTTGTCGAATGATCTCCCGTCAGGGAGAGAGCGGAGCTGACTGGAAGTATAGCTTGCTTCCGGTATATGGCATCTACCTGTTGAACTTTAGTCTGCCTGAATTTCAGAGTTGGCGCACCGATGTGGTGCTGGCCAATGAGGCGACAGGTAAAACTTTTGGTGAGGTCAAACTGAAACAGATTTATCTGTCGTTCGATCTGTTCAATCTAAGAGAAGAGGAATGCAAAACGCCTCTTGAAAATATGGTTTATATATTGAAGAATATGAATTTATTTGATATGTCTCCGTTTAAGGAGAAAAACGATGCTTTCAAACGCCTGCTCGACGTAGCAAACCTGAATGCAATGACTTCTCACGAACGGGCAGTTTACGATGAGAACCTGAAGATTTATCGCGACTGGCGCAATACACTGGAATATGCGGTGGAAGAGGCTGAAATGAAAGGTTTGAAAAAAGGAAAAGCAGAAGAACAACGCCAGATTGCTGCAAATTTTAAAAAGCAGGGGGTTAATGTCGAAACAATCGCTCAATGTACCGGTCTGTCTGTCGAAGAAATAGATGAATTGTAGTTTATTTATGAGATATTGAATCAACAAAGTGTTCCGAATCCTCGGAACATTTTGTTGATTTCTTGTTTTAGTTATTATACAGTTAATTCCATACCCGTTGTTCCGGTAATCCGGTCGAGTTCTTTTTGGTTTTGGATATTATTTTGGTTAGGATGTATTTTATGCTGGATCCGTCGATGGGGGGATTGTCTATATTTTCAGTTTTGACTTCGATAACGTATTCGTAACCTTCTTCGTATTCGAAACCTTCGATCGGAGAGTACATAAATTCCCAGTTTTTGCTATCTCCGGTTTTTACCAGGTAACAGTTTATGGGACCTTCCCCTATTCCGATACGGGTTTCTGAGGCGATTGTCAGCAGTTCTGTCTGATCGTCTGTACAGGCTGTTAATGCTAAAAAGAGTGTGAGCGCTAAAAATAGAATTTTGTTCATACGTTGAATTTGTTTGTTGATCGTTAAAGATGCTTCATTACTATTATAATGAAACCGGATAGCAAAAAGTTGCATGAGGATAAAAAAGATTTTTTTCAGTTATTAATCCCTGCAAATTATCTATTTTTGCACCCCGGTAATAGTATTGGAAAAATGAAGGCAAAAGGAACCGTTTTCGGGATTGTTTCAGCTGTGAGCTATGGTATCAATCCGTTGTGCGCATTACTTCTTTATGAAGTGGGGGTGAATGTCGATTCAGTGTTGTTCTATCGCTATGTGCTTGCGGCGGTGATCCTGGGGCTGATGATGATGGCGAAAGGAATCTCTTTCCGGGTGAATAAGACGGAACTGGCTTCGCTGGCCGTTCTAGGTGTTTTGTTTGCCATCTCTTCTCTTTCCCTGTTTTCCAGTTTTCATTATATGGATGCAGGTATTGCCTCCACAATCCTGTTTGTCTATCCGGTGATGGTGGCGGTGATCATGGCGGTGTTTTTCAAGGAGAAGGTTTCTTTATTGGTTGTTTTTTCCATTTTGCTGGCTTTTACCGGTATCGCGTTGCTCTGTCAGGGAGACGGAGGGCATGCGTTGAGTATGATCGGCATCCTGCTGGTTATGCTTTCCTCGTTGACCTATGCCGTTTATATAGTGACGGTTAACCGGTCCGTACTGAAAACGATGTCGCCGATAAAGCTGACTTTCTATGTCTTGCTGTTCTGTGCATTGACGATTATTGTACATTCAGACTTCGGCTCGGGACTGCAAATGCTGACGACTCCCTATATGTGGGGAATCGCAATCGCTCTGGCTATCATTCCGACGGTAATCTCCCTGGTGACGATGGCTCTGTCCGTTCATTATATAGGTTCTACCCCGACAGCTATATTAGGCGCTTTGGAGCCGGTGACAGCTGTTACGATCGGGGTTACCGTATTCGGGGAGCACTTGACTCCCCGGTTGATTGTCGGTATGTTTCTGGTGATTGTTGCGGTCACCCTGATTGTTGTCGGTAAATCGGTTCAGCAGTTGGTACTTCGCCGGGTCTTTCACCGTTATTGAACGATATTTCCTTCCATGAAAACATTTTCGCAATCCTGTGTCTTTATCAGATTCGATATTTCGGCAGGAGTAGGGGACAGGAACAGGTTGTCCGTGATTTTTAATCCGTCGACTGATTTGGCGAAGATAGCGTTTGTGCCTGTCAATTGGAAACGGTTGTTCGTTATGGCGATGTTACGGTGAACATAGCCTTCGTTGCGGTCGTTTTCCGGAGAAATGAGGATGACCGGTCCGCCGCATTCCATGAAATTGTTGTTGCGGATGGTTACATCGCGTACCATACCTGATTCGAACCAACTGCGGGCATCGTCGGCTATCAGGATACCACTCATTTGCATACGAAAGAAGGTGTTGTTCTCTATCAATACCTTGCGACGGGTCGAAACAAGGATTCCGCGTGTCGGTATGCGGGCAAAATAGTTATTGCGAATGAGGACTTCCGGTGTATAGGTTACGTTTTCAACGACCAGTTCTTTTTTATCCCGGATCGTTTGGGGGATATTTCTGTCGAGGGTTATAAGTATTTCCCGTTCATTTTTCATTTCCGCCTTTTTTACCTTTGCCGGTGCAAGGCTCATCAGCGAATGGGCATCGATAAATTCGATCTGGTTGCCGGGAAGGAACGATTGGAAGCCATATGTCTGCGGGTGCATGTATTTTACTGATACCTGGTTGGGGGCCGGGTAGCCGGTGACAGCCAGATGGGTTCCGTGTATATTGATTGGATCGTCGTGTGCTCCGAGGAAACGGGAGTTTTCGATCGTGATCTTACCTTTGCAGCCTGACATCTGTACGAAATCGGCAAAACCGGCACAGGTACGTCCGCTTCCGGCTTCCGGTTCGAATGTCAGATTCCGGTAAGTGATATTTTCTGTCATTTGCCCGACAATGCCGAAGTTACCCAGGAATGCCAGATGTACCCCTTCCAAAGTGACGTTTTTACTATATTGGATAAGTCCGCAAGCCTGGTCACGGATACCGTCACGCATCTGGAATACCGTACCTTGTTTGGCCTGTGGCGGGGTGTCATATACGAAACGGAGCAGGTTGGTGTCCAGCTCTATTGCCTTGCGAAGGCCGGAAAGCGGCGACCAGCTGCGCCAGGTTATATCTTTTTCTTTGTCATAGCTTTGAGCGATACCTCCGGATAGTTCCCAGTTGTCACCGACAAAAGCAAAATGCCCGTCTTTGATGGTGTAGCGTGATTGCGGGTGGATGCGTACGGTCATAAAATTTTCGCCCACTTCCGTAACGGTCAGTTCCGGGACGGTGGGGTCGGAAGCTGTAACGGTAAAGTCCCGTAGAGTGATATTTTCGCACTGGTCGATTACGAAGCTGCTCATTTCGCCATGGGTGACGAAACGGGCTCCCTGGCCGTCTATTGTCACGTTTTTCAGGTCTTTCAACCACAAACCGATATGTTTTGTCTGATCGGGGTTTTCTTTTTCGGAGGCCGTATTGGAGATATGGTAAAGGATCTGTGACGAACTTTCGCGATGGAGGTTATAATCTGCATTTTGCAGTTTGATGACAACCGCTTTCCCGTTATAACTCCGGGCCTGTTCGATTGCAGCCTGGATTTTCTTTGTCATATCTCCGTTTTCCGGGGCAATCCGGATTACATGTTGTGCATTTGCTATGAATCCCGAAAAGAGACATAGTGCAATAAGGATCGTTTTTTTCATGGTGTAATTAAGAATTTAGAAATAATAAATTGGCGCAAAAGTAAGAAATAATGCGTCAATATTGTCGGATTACTACTGGTTTTACGGATAGAAGATTATTTGAAATAGTATTTTACCAGACAGAGATTATCGTCTTCCTGTAAATTTTTTACTTTACTGAACTCTTCCGGCGAAAGAATATTATGCAATGTCCCGATCTCCTCCGGTGAAACGATGCTGATCATATATTCATCGGTGAAAAGACTTGTTTTCTTGACCTTTGCGCCTCCTTCCAGCGTGTCGAAAACAAAGGATTTTCCATCTTTTTTGCGGTAGAAAACATTGCGCCATTTATCTATGTTCCAGGTGTTCAGGACTGTGTAATAATAGTCTTTGTTTTGAAACTGCCGGAAGAAAAAGTAGGGAACTTCGTGTGAATCTACCAATTGAGGAAATACATTGGGATCTTCTTTTATCCTTTCCTTAAAGGGCTCAAGATTGATATTGCCGGAACCGAAGTCCCATTTATATGCTAATTCTACGGCCTCTTTCGTGAACCGGTATACCTCATTGGAATATTGAGTGGAAAAGTAATTTTCATTGTTATATTTGTAAAAAACATCGATGCACATGTTGGTCATAAAATTGTCATCTGTCGTTTTCCAGAAACCGCCGGCTATTTCCTCTGTGTTTGTATCATAGAATGTGATTAAGTTTTCTGTCGGATCGCCCGCTGTTGTCAGAGTCCAGTAAGCAATCAGCCCTTTGTCGATTTCTATCATATCCGTCTGTCCTCCGCCTCCTGGCAGCAGGTGCCTTTTTATGAATTGCCCGTCTGTTGTATAAGTGTGTATGGCTCCCATCGGACTTAACATATGAATAAGGTTCTCTTCCGAATTGACAATGACTTCATAGATCATATTATATTCACCCGGACCGTTACCGGTCTTGTCTATTTTAGATAGAAATTTGCCTTGTTTATCAAAACAGAAAAGTATGCCCATCTCCCTGTCATCATCGAGAATATAATATTTGTTACCAGCTTCGATCACTCGTCCGATCGTTTTGAGCAGGCATTGTTCGTTTGTTTCCAAAGGGATCACTTCTATCTTTTTGAACAGGGTGGAGGCTACCAGATCTTTGGGAGAGAGTTCTACCTGCAAAATTTTCTGTTCCGTTTTGCTGTTTTGTTTGTTACAAGAGAGTAGTAACATACAGAGAAGTGATATGAAAAAGTATTTATTCATGGCAGTACTTGATTTTATTCATTGGGCTAATGTAAGTAATATTTTTTATTTTTGTATTCAAACACGGGGTTATTATGGAAGAGAAGAAAACAGGTCTTTGGAAGGTTTTTAAAAATAAGATAAATACCTTTCTTCACAATAAAGAGTTGAAGGAGAAATTGTATGTGATCATTTTTGAATCGGATACGCCGAAAGGGAAATTATTCGATGTCTTTCTGATCGGTTTCATCATTATGAGTGTTCTGGTGGTCATCCTGGAGAGTGTGGTCACTTTTTCCGACCATTTCAGGTTGGCGCTTCAGATACTGGAGTATGTGTTCACTGCTTTTTTTACTTTCGAATATCTGGTGCGTATTTATTGTTCGCCGAAGCCGAAGAAATATATTTTCAGCTTTTTCGGTATTGTCGATTTGCTGGCAACCTTGCCGTTGTATCTGGGATTCCTTTTTACCAGTGCACGTTATTTACTTATTATCCGGACATTCCGCCTGATCCGTGTCTTTCGTGTGTTTAAGCTGTTTAACTTTCTGGAGGAGGGGAATTTACTGTTGGTGTCCCTGCGGTTGAGCAGCCGGAAGATTTTTGTTTTCTTCTTTTTTGTACTGATCCTGGTGACTTCGATCGGTACGATCATGTTTATGGTGGAAGGTACGCAACCCGATACTCAATTCAATAATATTCCCAACTGTATTTACTGGGCGATTGTAACCATGACGACCGTGGGATATGGAGATATAACCCCAGTGACTCCTGTCGGCCGTTTTATCTCGGCTTGTGTGATGCTGATCGGTTATACGATCATTGCTGTACCTACGGGTATCGTTTCTGCCACGATGATCAAGGAACACCGGAGGCGGAGCGAATTGAGATGCCCCCATTGTTTCCGCACTGGACACGAGGAAGAAGCTAAATACTGTAAATACTGTGGTGGAAAGTTAGATGAGTTTTCATGATTTTTCCTATATTTGCGCTTTAAGAAGGGGGAAGGAATATGAAAAAAGTATCTATGAAAACACTACTGGCTACTATTGTGGTCGCATTATTTATTACACTGTTTTTTGTTGGCGGAGCGTATTGCCTATATACTCAGGTGGCAGATCCGGCTTTGTTTATCGTCGCTTTAGGGATTGCCTGGGCGGTTTCGTTATGGCTGTTATTGTCTACTGTTTTCAGTAAAAGACGGAAAGTATCCGTTTCTTTTCATTTTCATGACAGGAGTCTGTTAGTCTTTTGATCCGCTGTTAATATCTTTCCAGGTATCTTTTACAACATACCATATTACACATACGATCATAACCAGCATGATCGCACTGCCGCCTACACTGATAATTGTTTTTATATATTGATCCATTTTTTCCGGTGTTAGATTTATAAATGCTGTTATTTGATTGGCTAAAGATAGGAATAAGAATATCAATAATTTGAGTTTTGTCGAAAGAATGATGCTGTGTCCGGTAAATTTACGTTTTATATCGTATGATATTATCTGTTCTTAAATAATATCTATATTTGCGATATGATAGAGGTCGATCGGGAATCTGAATATCTGGAAAAATTGGGGCAGGGGGATCATAAGTCCTTCGATGCCTTGTTTATGTTGTACCATCCGCGGGTAAAGAACTTTCTCAAAGGTTTCATTAAGGATGAGGAAGAGGCGTGCGATATGGCGCAGGATATTTTCTTCAAGGTTTGGACAAATCGGGAAAGCATTTCTAAGGTCAGTTCCCTGAAAGCCTATTTATTTCGTATGGCTCGTAATATGGTCTACGATTATTATGAACACAGTCTTGTAAAAGAATCTTACGAACAGAAACTACAATCTTCATCCTCTGCTTATACCGACCTGATAGAAGAGGATATCTATGCAAAAGAATTATCGATACTGATCGATATTGCTATCGAACAAATGCCGGAGCAACGCCGGCGTATTTTTAAGATGAGCCGGAAAGAAGGGTTATCGAATGAAGAAATTTCACAGAAGTTGCAAATTAATAAACGGACTGTTGAAAACCATGTAAGTCAGGCGTTGGCTGATCTTCGCGAAGTCGTGCGCGGCACTTTTTTATTACTTTTTTGAAAAAAATCCCTTTTTGACCGTGTGTGCTTGCTCTTTGTCTCGTCTTCAATATAAACAGGGGATAAAATGGCGAATAAAACGATACATACATTAATCACTAAATTCTTCGGAAATGATCTTCCGGATGCAATCCAGATGTCTTTCCGGAAGTGGTTTGTCAGTGGAACCCATCAGCAGGAAAAGGAAGAGGCTATGCGGGAACTTTGGGAACAGGTTCCGGCAGAAGCAGACGGTCGGACTGTACAGGAACTGGACAGGTTACACCATCGTATGGAAGCAGTTGCCCGTCCGGTAGCCAGGCGATCTATGTATCAGCAGGCTCTTCGAGTTGCCGCCATATTACTGTTACCTCTGATCGGTGCTGCCAGTGCCTGGTTTGTGATGCAGGGCGAGCCGAAGGTTATAGAGCCGGAATGGACGGAATGTTTTGTGCCGAACGGCGAGAGAAAGCAAATTACTTTATCGGATGGTTCTGTGGTATGGCTGAATTCTGGATCGCTACTGGTATATGCCGCAAAGTTTGAAGGTAACAAACGTGCTATTTACCTGAATGGGGAAGCGAGTTTTAATGTCGCTAAAGATCCGGAAAAACCTTTCATTGTAAAGACAAGCCATATGGATGTGGAGGCGCTGGGGACGGTATTTAATGTAGAGGCTTATTCGGATTCGGAGTTGACCGTAGCAACGTTGGAGGAAGGGAAGGTCCGTGTAAGTACCGACCTGACAGCGGATAAGCCGATCATTCTCCACCCGGATGAGCAGGTCGTATATAACAGTTTATTGCGGACCGTTTCCAAAGAAGTTGTCGATGCCGGCAAAGTCATGCAGTGGAAACACGGATATCTCACCTTCCAGGGGGCTTCGTTCGATTATATCGTGAAGACGATAGAAAGGCGTTTCGATGTGACGATCAATTATGAGACCGGCAAGTTTGCAGGACGTAGTTTCACAATGAAATTCCGGCCGGATGAAGGCTTGAACCAGGTACTGGATATTCTGAAAGAAATGGTGAACGGATTAAATTACAGGATTAAAGATAATGTGATATACATAAACTAAAAAACGGAGGATACATTATGAAAAAAAGAACCCGGGAAGACGACGCCAATCAGAACTCCCCGGATTTGAAATCGTGGTGAACACCAATTAATAAATCGCCTGAAACAGGTGGTAAATAATATAGTATTCAACTTTAAAATCTAATTTTACAAAGGTATGGAAATAAACCTGAAAACACAATGGAATAAACTGAATAGTTTGTTCCGGGTAGCAATAATACTTTTTCTTTTCCTTTTTTCGCAATTTACGGTTATATGGTCTCAGACCATAACGTTTTCCGAAAATAGTCTGACAATCAAAAAAGCGTTTGCCGAGATCGAGAAACAGACAGACATGTCGGTTGACTATGATGAATCGGTTTTGAATATTCATAAGAAGATAGAGCTTGGAACTGGTAATAAAAATCTGGATGAAACATTAAATCAGATTTTACAGGGAACAAATTGCTCCTATGTAATTAAAAATAATCATATTGTTATTTCTGCCGAGAATAAAAAGCAGGAAAAGGAGAGTCTGGTGGTAACCGGGACAATCACAGATGAACATGGCGAACCGATTATCGGTGCGAATGTGATGGAAAGAGGAACAACAAATGGTTGTATCTCCGACATCGACGGCAATTATTCATTAAGCGTAAAAGGAAATTCGGTCCTTTTATTTTCCTATATCGGATATATATCCAAAGAAATAGCCGTGAATAACCAAAAGATGATAAATGTGAGATTGATGGAAGACACACAAAAACTGGAGGAAGTGGTTGTCGTAGGTTATGGTGTTCAGAAAAAGGTAAATCTTACCGGTGCTGTTTCTGTTGTGAAAGGGGAAGAGATGACTAAACGTCCTGTTACCAATGCAACTTCCATGTTACAGGGGCAAGTTCCGGGTTTGCGTGTCGTAAACGGTTCCGGACAGTCGGGTAATAATAAAGTGAGTTTGCGGGTTCGCGGACAAGGCACGTATTCCGATGCTGGCTCCGATCCTCTGGTGCTGATCAACGGTGTTCCGGGAGATCTGTCAAATCTCGATCCGAATGCGATAGAAAGCATATCGGTATTGAAAGATGCCGCTTCTGCTGCTGTATATGGTGCGCGTGCGGCTAATGGTGTAGTATTGGTGACAACGAAAACGGGTATAAATAAAAAGACATCGATCAGTTATTCCGGAAACTTTGCTATTTATTCTCCGACACGTATGCTGAATGTCGTTACCAATTCCGTGGATTATATGAATTTATGGAATGAGGCTAAAGCGAATTCCGGTATTTCTTCGGGTTTGTATCCTCAGGACATTATTGACCAGTATAAAAATGCTAAACCGGGTGATCCGGAATATCCTAATTATGATTGGTTGGGAGAACATATCCACAGCACGTTCTCACATAATCACAATGTTGCTGTTTCCGGCGGATCGGATAAGATGTCATACAATGTATCTATGTATTATGCCGATGAAAACGGAACAATGGACGGACACGGATATAAGAAGTATAATTTTACGGCAGATCTGCAGAGCCAGATAACCAAATGGATGAAATTCGGTTCGTATGTGGGATTTATGAGAGGGGACAGAAAACGTCCTTATGAGGGAGGCACAGATGGCAGCTTTACTTCTATTTTTGCACAGGCACCTACTTATGCACCTCAACGTTCCGACGGTTCTTGGGTGTACAAGGCTTATCCGTGGGAAAGTAATAACAAGAATGTGATTGCTTTGGTCGGTAATGATGCATTACGTAAAAATACGAGTTATGATGTGAATGCACAGGCCTGGTTGACAATAGATATTGTTAAAGGGTTGTCCTGGCATACAAAGGGAGCGGTTCGCATGATCGCAGAAAGAGAGAAAGAATGGCGTCCGTTGGTAAAACTTTATAATTATCATTCCGGTGAATATATGAATGAACTGGATGTGGGTGCAAAAGGTCTGAATTCGAATGATTATCATACATTCTATACTTATCTGTATTCTTATTTGAAGTATGATGTGTCAACAAAGGACCAGAATCATAATTTCGGTTTGCAATTGGGTTATTCCCAAGAAACAAATGATTATGATTGGCTGAAGGGATATAGAAAAGATTTTCCGTTCCCGTTGACAGAGATTGATGCCGGTTCGAAAGAATTACAGGAGGCAGAAGGAAATCTAGAGCAATGGTCGTTAATGGGTATTTTCGGACGTTTCAATTATAACTATAAAGAGCGTTATTTGTTTGAGGCTAACTTTCGTTATGATGGTTCTTCCCGCATTAATCCTGACGACAGATGGGGTATATTCCCTTCTTTCTCTGCCGGTTGGAGAATGACAGAAGAACAGTTTATGCAGGATTTGCATTGGTCATGGTTGAATAGTTTGAAGATCAGGGCTTCCTGGGGACAGTTGGGTAATCAGAATATTGGTATATACCCTTATCAGGCAGTCATGGAAAATGAGGGAAACTATACATTTGATAATTCTTCTTTGTCGACCGGTTATGCACAAACCAAGTATGCAAACCGGAATATAACATGGGAGACAACTACCGTTACTGATATAGGTTTGGAGGCAACAGTATTCAATGGTCTTAATGTTACGCTTGACTGGTATAAAAAGAAAACAAAAAATATTCTCCGGGATGCCCAGGTTACAGGGGCTTTAGGATTGGATGCACCTGTTATAAATAACGGTGAGATGGAGAATAAAGGCTTTGAAATTAATGCGCAGTATGTAAATAATATTAAAGGCGGTCTTTTCAAGGGGTTAAATTATAATGTAGGTTTCTATTTTGATCGTAACAGAAACAAGGTGACAAAGTTTGGTACTGATGAAATATCCGGACATTATCTGCGTCAGGAAGGTTTGCCTTACAATTCTTATTATATGCTGGATTGTATTGGTATTTTTAGGGATGAGGATGATGTGAAAAATTCACCCAAACAGTTTAATGATAATACATTGCCGGGCGACCTGAAATATCGTGATGCCAATAATGACGGTGTGATAGATAATGATGACCGTGTAGTGATTGACGGACGATTCCCTAAATTTGAGTATGCATTTAATTTGTCTGCCAGTTGGAAGGGATTTGACGTTTCTCTTCTGCTGCAAGGTGTTGAAGGAAAGAAACATTATGTTACGGATTGGGGATTACAGCCATTCCGTCAGGGTAGTGCTCCGACAATTGATTATGTAAAATATCGCTGGACAGAGGATAATCCGGATAACGCAAAGTATCCGAGAATGTATTTTGATGATTTCGGCGGTAGCAAGAATACAAGAAAGAATTCTTACTTTTTGAAAGATGCTTCTTATTTGCGTCTCAAGAATCTGACAATAGGCTATACTATTCCTGTAGAGTTGACAAGGAAAATGTTGGTTGAAAGGATACGTATATTCTTCTCCGGTGATAATCTGGCGACAATTACCAATTATCCGGAATTGGATCCGGAAAGAGAAGAAGACGGTCGTTTTGTCGCTTATCCGCAAAATAAGATTTGTTCATTTGGTATTAACGTCCAATTTTAATTCGATATGGTTATGAAGAAAGCTAAATATTATTTGCTGCTGGCATTGGTTGTTATCATGAGCGGATGTGATGATTTTCTGGAAAAGAATCCGCCGTCCAAACCTTCGGAGAATACATTCTGGAAACAAAAAAGCGATTTGGATATGGCTCTGACCGCCTGTTACGGGACAATGACGAAATTTAGCCATGGTTATTTTTCATTCGGTACTCCTCAATGGGATAGTTTTGTTGATAATTGTCATAGTGTGGGAGAAGGAATCACTTTTGATGTATTCCAAGGGAATATAGACCCGTCAACTGTAGGTATAATTCAAGATGTATATAAAGGTTCGTATGTCGGGATTACCCGTATGAATTTATTTCTTTATCAATTGGACCGGTACGAAAATACCGACTTATCGGAAACAGAGAGAGATTTTTATAAAGGACAGGTACTTTTCCTCAGAGCATTTTATTATTCATTCTTGTATAGATGTTATGGAGATGTTCCTTTGATCCTTGAACCCCTCGATCTTGAAACACAATATCAGCCGAAAGTTGAAGCTGCAAAAATCTTAGAACAGATTTATTCGGATCTGGATGATGCCATTGGGCTGCTGCCGGACAATACCTATTTGGAATTACCCGGAAGAGTGACAAAAGGTGCGGCTCTTGCTTTAAAGGTCAGAATTATGTTATATGACGCATATAATGACAACGGAAAAGCTGATATTGAAAAAATGGGGAATATACTGACTGTAGCTGAGCAAATAAAAGGCTATTCGTTAAGTAATGATTTTGAAAGTATTTTTCAGGGTGCAGGGCAGGAAACGAATACGGAGATCATTTTCTCGACGAAATATCTGGCTCCCAATAATTGGCATACGAGTGATCTATGGTTTGGCGCATGGTTACGTTGTGCTCCTTTGACGAACCTGGTGAGTGAATTTGAGTTTAAGGACGGTACTTCTTTTTCTACGGAAAATCCGTTATATAATCCGGAAAACCCGATCGAAAACCGAGATCCCCGTTTGGATATGTCTACTTTTTATCAGCAATTGGTTATGGGAGATGTCGAACAGCCTGTTACGGGCGTTTTGCCGACCGGTTACGGACTGAAGAAATTTGTAACCCGCGACAAGACGCAGTATCCGATCGGGTATAATACGCGTAGTGATCAGGACTGGGTACATTTCAGATATGCCGAAATATTGCTGGCTATAGCGGAAGCAGAGAATGAAGTGAATGGCCCGACTCAGAAAGCATATGATGCGATTAACAGTATCCGTGCCCGTAAAGGTGTTGATATGCCGCCGTTACCGACAGGTTTGAATCAGACACAGATGCGCGAAAAGATACGTCATGAAAGGCGGATAGAATTAGCATTCGAAGGGCATCGCTATTTTGATCTGAAACGATGGCGTATTATTGGAGAAATTATGAATAACTTTGACGAGCCGACATTGCCATTGTATAAATCTGTATTTGAAGATCGTTTTTATTTGTGGCCGATACCGCAAAGTGAGATTGACAAGAACAATGGCGTTTTGGTTCAGAACCCGAATTACAAATAAAACAGTTCCTATGTTTAAAATCGGAAAAGACGGATAGCACGAGATAGCACTACAAAAGCTATACCATTTTAGTTAACTTTGTATTGTATCAAATTCATTATTAACTAATAACGATATAGCTTATGA